>DAIUKN010000613.1:0-1568 GCA_036848195.1 Bacteroidota bacterium | reverse complement strand
TCCGGCAACACGGGGATCGGACTTGCCATGGTGGCGGCGGTGAAGGGATACCGACTGATCCTGGTCATGCCGGAATCAATGTCCATCGAGCGGCGGCGCCTGATGTCCGCCTACGGCGCAGAGTTCGACTTGACTCCCCGGGAGAAGGGGATGAAGGGAGCGATCGAGCGCGCGGGTGAACTTGCTGCAGCGACGCCGGGTGCCTGGATTCCACAGCAGTTCGAGAATGAGGCAAACGTTGAGATTCACCGGAGCACCACTGCCCGTGAAGTTCTGGAGGATTTCCCCGAAGGCATCGACGTGTTGATCACCGGTGTGGGGACCGGAGGACACATCACGGGCGTGGCCGAAGTCGTAAAAAAGAAGTTTCCGAATTTAAAGGCCTATGCGGTCGAGCCGACCCTCTCGCCAGTTATCAGCGGTGGAAAGCCTGGTCCTCATCCTATTCAAGGAATCGGTGCCGGATTCATCCCCGCGAATCTCAATACGAAGATCCTGGATGGCGTTATCCAGGTGACGAAGGAGGAGGCATATGCGTATTCCGTCCGGATCGCTCGCGAAGAGGGCATCTTTGTGGGGATCTCGTCCGGCGCGTCACTGGCAGCGGTTGCGAAGAAACTTCCAGAGCTTCCGCCCAAGAGCCGCATCCTGACATTCAACTACGACACAGGAGAACGGTATCTCTCGATAGAGGGGCTCTTCGCGTAAGATTCCAAAGGGCCGAAAGCGCAGCAAAGGCGTGCGGGGTCTTGTCTTTTCTGGATGGCCGGCGTACATTGCCGATACACGCTTGTTCATCTGCCATCAGACACACAGGGAGGACCCCGTGAGTCCTTTGTTTGATTCGACGAAGTCTGAGAAAACCCCGGCCTCGTACGTTTTACAGAAAAGAACGATCACCTGTCCGCACTGCGGCAAGCGAAAGTTTGAACAAGGCTCGATTCTTCTCAATACTCCAGGGATGACGTTCCTTGGGCTTGACTGGGCCAACAGAACTGCAACGACACTGCTCTGTACGACCTGCGGAATGATTCAATGGTTCATCCATGAGCCCGAACGGGCTCCGGTGAGGAAGCGATGATCTTTCGGGCGCCACGGGAAGGGTACTGAGGCCCACTCTCATCAGATACCGCTCTGAGCGAGCTGCCTCCGTAAAGACTCTCGCTTATTGCAGAGAAGCAAGCCATACACGGTTTCTTGACAATATATCAGTGTGTCGCTACATTGCCTGATGTTCATTGCCGTAGGTCACCGGCACGGATCTCTTCTCCACCGCCAGAACCCATACAGCGGCGTGGCAGCGTTCCGCCCGATCGTTATCCTCGCTTCCGCCCTCCTTATTTCCCTGCAAAATGGACAGGCCCAGGGGATACTCCTCAAAGACTACACGACACATGATGGGCTCCCTGATAGCCGGGTTGCGCCGTTAATCCAGGACCAGAAGGGATATCTCTGGTTCGGGACACAGGCCGGGCTCACCCGGTACGACGGTCAGAAATTCGAGAACTTCGGTCCGGCTCGCGAGATTCCGGGAATCTTCGGGCGTGACATTATGGAGGACCATGCAG
>DAIUKN010000612.1:0-1707 GCA_036848195.1 Bacteroidota bacterium | reverse complement strand
ACGCTGGGATGGTGGATCGTAGGACTTGCCAGGCCCTCGGATCATGCAGCACACATGCTTACATTCTGCCGGAAGACTCTCGCACTCGCAGCGCGCTTCTGGGTGGCGTTGCCCTATGCTGACAGCAAACCTGCGGGTGAGACGGGACGAGCATGATGGACCGGCCCCTGGTCAGCATCGTGATTGTCAACTACAACGGGCGGGAGCTTCTGCGGGATTGCCTGAAGAGCGTCTTCGCTCAGACGTGTGAACAGTTCGAAGTCATCGTGGTCGATAACGGCTCGACCGACGACTCCGTGGGAATGCTTCGCCATGATTTTCCTGCGGTCCGTCTGCTCGATCAGCGTGGCAATATCGGATACGCCGCCGCGAATAACCGGGGCGTAGAGGCGGCTCGAGGGGACTTTGTCGCACTCCTGAACAACGATACCGTGGTCGATCCCTCCTGGCTTTCCGCTCTACTGGAAGGGGCGGAGAAGCAGGCCCTCGACATCGCGGCTTCACAGGTCATCACTGAGGGGGTTCCCCCGGAATATTACCAGCGGAACGGGACGCTCAACTACCTGGGCTATAATATCATGGAGGTGTTCTCCGACAAGACTCAAATCTTCTACGCCAGCGGCGCGGCGCTCCTTTTTCCCCGGGCTCTGGTCGACGCACCGTTCCCGGACGAGTACTTTCTCTATCATGAGGATGTTTTCTTTTCCTGGAAGAGCCGTCTGATGGGGAAGAAGATCGGCATGGTTCCCGGATCGATCGTTCGGCACCGCGGCAGCGCCACGGTGAAACGGCAATCTTCCTCTCTCATCACGCAGTATCAGGTCCGGAACCGATTGCTGAATATTCTGTTGCTGTACGAATTCTCCACGCTCATCAGGCTCCTTCCGTATCTGGCGTTCGACGTCATCGCCCTGCTTTTGAGGGCGTTGATCGGGCGGCGGTTTTCACTGCCGGGCGTCATCCGGGCGCTCTGGTGGATGTTGGTACATCCAGGTTGGATCCTTCGCCAACGCAACTCCTGCCAGGAGTCCAGAACGGTTGCCGACAGGCAAGTCATGCAATGGATGAGTTCTGATGTGCTGCAGGGGGGAACAAGAGCGTCTCGGGCGATCAACGGCCTGTCGCGTGGCTACGCAACGCTTGTCGGGTTAGCACGTTATGGATGATCTGGCCATCGTCATCGTCAGCTGGAATTGCCGGGATTATCTCGTCGGCTGTCTGGAGTCGATCCGGTCCGCGGGTTCGCGCGGAACCTTCAAGGTTTATGTTGTCGACAATTGCTCGAGCGACGGCACGGTAGAGGCCGTTCGCCGTGATTTTCCTGAGGTGCGGCTCATTGCCAACAGAGAGAATGTCGGATTCGCTGCGGCGAATAATCAGGCAATCAGGGAATCGAGAAGCCGGTACATCTTGCTGTTAAACCCGGACACAACACTCCGGCCCGGTGCGGTCGACGGGCTCGTTTCATTTATGGATTCGCATCCTGACGTCTCGGCCGCCGGGCCCGCGCTCCTCAATACCGACGGCACAGCCCAAAGGACCGGAGTCCGTTTCCCTTCAAATTGGAATATCCTTTGCGAAACGCTTTTTCTCGACCGGATGTTTCCTGAGTCGAAGATCTTCGGCCGGCACAAAGAGCTGTACCTTGACTCTGACAAGCCGAGGGAGGTGGATTTTGTGCATGGTGCGGCTTTGATGGCCCGCCGC
>DAIUKN010000611.1:0-1709 GCA_036848195.1 Bacteroidota bacterium | reverse complement strand
CATCGCGCGACGCATCGCTGCAACGCGGAGTCTGGTTCCACGATGGCTCAACGTTGTTCGCGCTGTCTCCTCAGAGGGGTACGGGAGGATACGATACCACGGCGAGATCCATCGGCGACTGCTCCAGGAGCCAGAGTTCCGGGGGTTCTATGAGCAGACCACCGATGTTCTGCCGGCGTTCTTCGAAGATCGTGTACGAAAGGCCCTTGGACATCTGTGGCACTGGCTGCCGCCGGGCGCGATGCGGCATGACCCCAACGCCTACCTCAAGGCACAGGCGACCGAGAGGATGACCGCAGATTCAACAAGGCTGGTGGCTCAGAGCGCCGTAGTTCTCAGGTGAAAGCAGGATTCTGTTCACCCCGCCACGAGAAAGGAAATGACTGGAGTGACGAACGGTCGGAAAATCCGGAAGGCTCTCCAAAGTCACGCGCCCAAACGCCGTTGGATACCTCTGGCAGAGGTTTTCACGATCGTGGAGAAACATATGCCTCTGGATGCAGAGGATCTGGCCCAGGCCGGCGGTCGCTCGAGGAAACCCCGGTGGAAAACGAACGTCCGCCGGCTGCCGCGGGGACAGGAGCACGCGGGGACCATCCGGACACGAAAGAGCAAGACAACGGATCAGAGCGACCACCGGGAGGGCTGATATCAGTCTTCTGTCTTTCCCACGTCGTCAGTAATCTGTCATCTCGCAACACCAATGCGGTCCGGCTGGGGAGATTCACTGGTACCTGATATTCCATTTGACCGTTTTTGAGCCATCGGATCGCAAAACAACCTCCCGTACCATCCCCCGCTTCGTGGTTTCCACAAGGCTGGCCCCTTCGCATTCGGCATTCGTGAAACCTACGTCGACGGGCTCCAGGATGTACAACACATACGGCTCAGCAGAAATCACTGTGCTCGTTCCGCTGAGAGACTTCGGGGACCACGAGAGCGCCGCCAGCTCATAGCTTCCGCAAGTAATATGCCTGCTCGTGGCAAGCAGTTGAGGGTGATCGGTCCGTTCCCTGATACAAAAGAGCTGACATCCAAACCTCTCGTTGATGGGCCCGGGACTGAACCCTCCGTTGAAGCTCCCACGGTACGTCTTAGTCCAGAACTCGAATACCACGTACTCCTTGCCAGGATCAAGGCCGAGATCACTGAACTGGATGAAGGACGCACTCTCTCCTACACGGCCAAGGAGGACCCAGTATTCGAAAAAACGGTTGATCTCGAGAAGGAAGAGGTCATACGGAGTCGACCGGCTTGCATCAAAAACCCGCTCACCTGACCCGCTCATTTCGCTCCCCACGCGCCCCAGAGACATCGACCTGGAAGGATCCACGTCGTACAACTGCCCGGGGTGAGTGAAGAGCACGGGAATCGACCTCCGGGCTGCTTCCACCCATTCTGTCGTGTACCGCTCTGGCTTGTCCGTCAGCATAAACACCGAGCCGGTCATCGAGGTAACCATGCATGATCGGTACGCCTCTTCCGCCGACAGTTCAATATGGTCAGGATCATTCCGCCATACGACGTTGTTGAAGGAATTGTATTGCGCCATGCCCGCAAGACTGAATCCGTCTCCGCCGATGCGGCAACCATCGATGACGCCGACGAGTTCCGGGCGTATGCCCCAGCATCCTAGCATGAATCGATCCCTGCCTATCTCCGAGCGGATGGCCATCGCGACGGCGCGAAATGCACTCTGGGGATCGATT
>DAIUKN010000610.1:0-1737 GCA_036848195.1 Bacteroidota bacterium | reverse complement strand
CCGAAAGCATATCCACGACGCGCGTCCCCCCGATGCGGGTCTTCATGACCACAGTGCCGGGGTGTGAGGCCACCACGGTCCCGATAAGGGCGGCGTTCTTTCCTGCGGGGTGAGCCAGCATGGCGCCAAGAACGCGGTCCGCGTCTCCGGGCGCAACGAATGCGACGAGTTTCCCCTCGTTGGCCACGTACAGCGGGTCGAAACCGAGCATTTCACAGGCACCCCGGACCTCCTCGCCAAGAGGAATCTTCTCTTCGGCGATGCTGATGCCGATCCGGGCCTCCTCGGCGATCTCATTCAGAACGCTCGCGACCCCGCCGCGGGTCGGATCCCTGAGGACGTGGATATCCCGGCAGACACTCAGCATGGTTTCCACGAGCCCGTTCAGCGGCGCGGTATCGCTCGCGAGCGCAGTCTGGAATTCCAGTCCTTCCCGGACGGACATGATTGCAATTCCGTGTTCAGCGATCCGCCCGCTCAGAATAATGGCGTCACCTACAGCGGCGCGTCGCGGACCGATGTCTACCCCTGGCGAGACGATTCCAATTCCCGAGGTGTTGATGAAAATCCTGTCGCCCTTTCCGCGATCGACCACTTTTGTGTCTCCGGTAACGATGGAAACACCCGCCCTATTCGCTGCCTCCTGCATGGACATGACGATCCGCCAGAGGTCATCCATCGGGAGTCCTTCTTCAATGATGAAAGCGGCAGAGAGGTGGAGCGGACGGGCACCGCACATTGCCAGGTCGTTCACCGTTCCGTTCACGGCAAGTTCGCCGATGGTCCCACCGGGGAAGAAGATCGGACTGATCACGTAGGAATCCGTGGAGAATGCCAGGCGTGTCCCCCCAGCTTCAAAGACCGCCCCGTCGTGAAGCGGTGCAAGGAGGTCGCTCGTAAACTGGGAAAGATACATCCTGCGGATCATCTGTTGCGTGAGTTTCCCGCCGCCGCCGTGCGCCATCAGGACGGTGGGATACTCAGAAATCGGAATGGGGCATGAGAGTCCAGCGGAAAAATCGAGCACCGTCACGTTTCCCATTCATCCCCCTTACGTGTTTGTCCGACCCGCGCCCCAGAGGAACGCGACGCCGAGAGAAAGGTCTGCCCCGTTGAAATTCCTCCGCAACCCGACAGACCGAGCAAAGTCTGTCATCAAGAGAACGCCAGCCTGAAGGCCGATCTTGAAGCTCCTCGATGTGAAAAGGTCAATGCCGGCGGAGATGCGTCCCCCCATAGCGGTTTCGGTGCGTGTCTCCTGGAGAAAGAGCGTGTTCCGTCCCGCGAGACCGAAGACCGGACCAATGGATCCTTGGACAAAAACGTCCATGGAGGCATACTCCTCGGGCTGAACAAACCAGTACCTCACGCCGAACTGCAAGGGGATGACGGTGCCGGCCTCCTGTGACTCACCCGACAACCCCACGTTGGCGTTTGCCTCGGCCCGGATAACAGACACTCCAACGTTGAGGAAGACTTGGTCGCGAATACCGTAATGGTATGACAGCTCTCCCGACAGGCTTCCGGCGCTGGCGCTGAGAACAGTCCCATCCGTTGTTAGCTGGCTCCTGGCAGATGCTTGTGTCCACAACCCGATCGAGATCTCAATGCACGATCGCCCCTCTCGGAGAGCGGGTTGAGCGACCGCTGGGCCGAAACAACCGGCGAGAACGATCGGGAGCAGAAAGGAAACGGTGCGCTTCACGAACCGGACGCGGGTCTCGTTCGACGATCTGA
>DAIUKN010000609.1:0-1758 GCA_036848195.1 Bacteroidota bacterium | reverse complement strand
CTCTACATTGCCGATACCGAGAATCACGCGATCAGGAAGATCGACCTCCGCGCCCGGAAAGTCACAACACTCGCCGGAACGGGCCGCCAGGCGCGCGAACAGAACCGGAGCGGGAAAGGAAGAGAAGTAGCGCTGAATTCTCCCTGGGACCTTCTCCTGCACGACGGGAAGCTCTATATCGCCATGGCCGGTCCGCACCAGCTCTGGACGCTCGACCTGACAACTCTCGATGCAAGACCGTACGCAGGATCGGGTCGGGAAGACATCGTGGATGGCAAGCTCCTTTCGGCGGCCCTCGCCCAGCCGAGCGGCATCACGACAGACGGTCAGAGACTCTATTTTGCCGACAGCGAGGTGAGCGCCGTCAGATCAGCGGGCCTGGACGCACGCGGGATGGTCGAAACGATCGTTGGGGAAGGACTCTTTGAGTTCGGCGACACGGACGGTCAGGGGAAGCACGTACGCCTCCAGCATCCCATAGGGATTCTCTACCATGATCGCGCACTGTATGTTGCCGACACCTACAACAACAAGATCAAACGGATTGACCCGGCCACGAAACGATCAGAAACGTTCATCGGCACCGGAACAGCGGGCATGGCCGACGGCCCGGCCAAAGCCGCAACGCTGAATGAACCCAACGGGCTTGTCTACGCGAACGGCAAACTCATCATCACCGATACCAACAATCATCTCCTGCGTCTGTACGATTTCTCGACCGGCCGGCTCTCCACGGCCCGGATTCGCAACAGTGACAAGCTTGTGATGAGAGCCGGGAAGGGGTCTTTTGGCGGTGAGGTTGTGTCGTTGGGAAATCAGACCGTCTCGCCGGGAGCCGGGGAGGTGCGCGTGTCGGTGTCGATCCCGGACGGGTACAAGCTGAACAACGCGGCTCCGTTCTATATCGGGTACGCCGCAGATGACGGCTCCGTTGTGGCCGTCGATCCGACGAAGCAGGAGCAGAACATCGAAAATCCGCAGTTCCCGATCGTGCTGCCGGCGAGATTCTCGGAAGGGGAGACGAAGCTGAAGGTTGACCTCGTGGTGTACTACTGCGAGAAGGAGAAGGAGACGCTCTGTCTCGTCAAACCGCTCCGTCTCGTGGTACCCGTAACGGTCCGCCCCGGCCCCGGCACAGCGAGCATAACCCTCAACTACGCAATTGCGGCGACGCTGCGGTAAGTGCCTGCCGGGACCTGTCAACCCCCGTCCTGAGTCATGATCCTTGCGACCTCCTGCGCGATTGCGGGCGATGCAGTCAATCCGGGTGAGTCAATCCCGATGAGATTGACCAGACCCGCCAGCCCGCGATCCGATTCATGCCGAATGATGAAGTCGCGCAGCGGCCCCCCCTCTTCCTGGAGCTTCGGTCTCATCCCGCTCATGTCGGGGGACAAATCTTCATCCCGGATGTGAGGGAGAATCTTCCGCACCGATTCGGCGAAGAGATGCCGCTTGGCCGGATCAACGTGGTAATCGAGCTCCCGGCCTTTCATGTATTCCACGTCAGGTCCGAATTTCAGACGCCCGCCGAGATCGATCACCGCATGCACTCCAAGCGAGTCCCTGCTCGGTACGGGATAGACGAGCCGCGAAACGCAGGTGCTGAGTGACGGCGGGAGGGCGAAGTAGCATCCCTTGCAGTAGTGAAGGCGATACCGTGCGGCATCCACATCGATTCCGGCGAGCGATGCGATCGGGTCGGATTCGAGCCCAGCGGCATTGATCACCCAATCGGTGGTGAAGGATGAGCGCTGA
>DAIUKN010000608.1:0-1778 GCA_036848195.1 Bacteroidota bacterium | reverse complement strand
CGAGGTGTGGTCGCGGGCTTTGGCGACATCACCCCCGACAACAAGCGGATCATCTTTGCTTCAAATATGATGGACCCGAAGGGCAGAAATTTCGACCTCTTCCTGATCAACACTGACGGGTCCGGCCTCGAGCGCATCACGACAAACGACACTTTCGACGGCTTTCCGATGTTCACGCGCGACGGAAAGCATCTGGTGTTTGCATCAAACCGGAACGGGAAAGCCCGCGGGGAAACCAATCTCTTTCTTGCCGAATGGAAAGACTGACCATGAGAAGCACCCTGACACTGCTCTCTCTCCTGCTCCACCTCCCGATCTGTGCGGGGATGGCACAATCCTCCGACACGGACATCACCGCAACCGATCTCCGCACCCACGTGCGGTATCTGGCCTCGGACGACCTGGAAGGTCGCGGATCGGGGACCGCGGGGAACAGGAAAGCTGCGGAGTATATCGCCGCCGAGTTGAAGCGATACGGAGTGAAGCCGGCCGGGACCGACGGCGGCTACTTCCAGCCCTTCTCCTTCGTCTCGGCGGTGAAGCTGGGGACCGGAAATGCACTGGCGATCGAACGAAGCAACCAGCCGGCACAACTGCTGCAGCCGGACGCCGATTTCAGACCTCTCGGATTCAGCTCGAGCGCCTCCGTCACCGGGCCCCTGGTTTTTGCCGGTTACGGCATCTCGGCACCGGATAAAGGTTACGACGACTACAAGGGGATCGAGGCAAACGGAAAGGTTATCGTTATCCTCCGGTACGGACCGGATGGCGATTCGCCGAGGAGCGAGTTTAGCCGCTACACATCCCTCCGGGAGAAGGCACGCATGGCGCGCGACAAAGGCGCGGCGGGAATCCTGCTCGTCACCGGTCCGATGAACGATGCCGAGGATGATCTCATGAAGCTCGCGTTCGACCAGGTCGCGGGAAACTCCGGGATTCCCATCGTTTCCGTCAAGCGCTCCTTCATCGCTCCCCTCCTGACCTCCGGGGGACGAGATCTCCGAACGCTTCAGGACTCCGTCAAAGCCTCACGCGCTCCGCAGTCATTCCCGATCGAGGGAGCGAGCGCATCTCTTACCACGGACGTTCGGACGGTCGGCGCCCTCGAAGGAAACGATGATACGCTGAAGAAGGAGATTCTGGTCCTGGGAGCGCACATGGATCACCTCGGATACGGAGGGCCGAATTCGGGATCAACGAGACCCGACACGATTGCCATCCATAACGGCGCGGATGACAATGCTTCGGGTACGGCTGCCCTTCTCGAACTCGCGCAGAAGTTTGGAGCCACGCACAATGAACTGAAACGAACAATCGTTTTCACATTCTTTTCCGCGGAGGAACTCGGCACGCTCGGTTCTGCCTACTATGTCAACAATCCGTCGTTCCCGCTGACCCAGACCGTTGCCATGCTGAATATGGACATGGTTGGGCGCCTGGAGAACCGGTCGCTGACCGTCGGGGGCAGTGGAACGTCGCCGGCCTGGAGTGCCCTGCTGGCCAAATACAATGCCGATTCATCGTTCGCCCTGAGGCTGGAGCCCGACGGCTTTGGGCCGAGTGATCACGCCTCGTTCTACGGTAAGAACATCCCGGTCCTTTTCTTTTTCACCGGTACTCACGCGGACTACCATAAACCTTCGGATGATTGGGACAAGATCAATTATTCGGGAGAGGAGAAGGTAACACGGTATATCTACAACATTGCGCGCGACGTGGCGGGGCAGCCGGAGAAGCCTCTCTATGCGCGAGTGGAGTCGAGCGCCTCACGGTCGTCG
>DAIUKN010000607.1:0-1805 GCA_036848195.1 Bacteroidota bacterium | reverse complement strand
GCGCTGTCCTTCTCCCCCCGACAGCGTGCGGGCAGGACGATCAAGCGTCAGGTAGTCGAGACCGACGTTCAAAAGAAACTCGAGACGCTGGCGGATCTCTTTCAGGACCGGGGCGGCGATCACAGCCTGCCGATCGTGTAATCGGAGAGTCTGGAAGAATCTCACGGCGTCCGACACTGCCAGCACGACAACGTCATGGATGTTGAACACTTTTCCGGTGGCCGCATCCTCAAGCCGAATGGCGAGATTTTCCTTCTTGAGCCTCCCGCCGCCACATGCGGGACAGGCTTTCACGGCCATATACGCTTCCACCCATTCGCGGATCGTGTTGGAACTCGTGTCGTCGTAATAGTGCCTGAGGATCTCGAGGAGGCCGGTGAAGCGGTGCTTGTAGACGACCGACCTGCCGCTGGCGTACCGGTACTCGATTTCGAACTTTTCGTCACCACCACCCTGGAGAAGAACCTCACGGGCCCGGCGAGAGAATTTCCGGATGGGGACGTCAAAGTCGAATCCGTAGCGCTTCCCGACGGCCTTGATCTGGCTGAACACCCAGGTTTGCCGGGGCTTCCCGAGAGGCGCAATTCCTTCTTGATTGATCGAGAGCGTGTCGTCCGGAAGGATGAGGTCCAGGTTCAGCTCTTTGATCTCTCCCAGACCGTTGCACACCGTGCATGCACCAAACGGCGAGTTGAACGAAAAGGAGTTCGGGGCAGGATCTTCATAGCTGATGGAACAGTTCGGGCAGGAGAGATGCCGGCTGAACAGGATATCCTCCCCCTGTGGCACCGCATCTTTCGCCTCCGGAGGACGGCGGGGACCTTTTGCGCCCCGTGAGGCGCGGGGCTTCACCGGCATCAGCCCCGGCGCCGCGGGATTCTCGACGTTCACGACAAGCACTCCCCCGCCGAACCTGAGCGCGACTTCAACCGAATCTGCAACCCGGGAACGGATATCCTTCCGAACCACGATTCGGTCTACCACGATCTCAATCGTGTGCACTTTGTAGCGGTCGACCTGCATCCCCTTGTCGATCTCGCGCACCTGGCCGTCAACACGGACACGAAGAAATCCGTCCCGCACAATCTCCTCGAAGAGCTCGCGATAGTGCCCCTTCCGACCGCGGACGACCGGTGCGAGGATCTGAACACGCGACCCTTCCGGCAGCTTCATGATGCTGTCGATGATCTGATCCGGTGTCTGCTTCTGCACCCGCCCTCCGCACTGGTAGCAGAATTGTGTTCCGGCACGCGCGAACAGCAGGCGAAGGTAGTCGTAAATCTCTGTCACCGTCCCAACCGTGGAACGCGGGTTTGGACTGACCGTCTTCTGTTCAATAGAGATGGCTGGGCTTAGTCCCTCAATGTAATCAACGTCGGGGCGCTCCATGACGTCGAGAAACTGGCGGGCGTAAACCGACAGGCTTTCGACGAAGCGTCGCTGGCCCTCGGCGTAAATCGTGTCGAACGCCAGGCTGGATTTCCCCGAACCGGAGAGACCGGTGATGACCACGAGCTTGTCACGGGGGATGTCGACATCGATCCCCTTGAGGTTATGCTCGCGCGCCCCGCGGATCACGATGAAGTCCTGCGGCGACACCTTTTCTTCCGGCGTGATTCCGAATGGTTTCTGCTTCTCGGGCATGGGTGAAGGAGGTTCAGAATGGGGTATCAGAAACGATACGTCAAAATCGATGAAAGTTCAACCATCTCCAATCTCGAATTCCGAGAGGAAAACGTGAGGCCCCCCAGGACGAATCCCGACGGGCCTCGATTCCATGCCGTTGCCAATTCAGGTCAATTGAG
>DAIUKN010000606.1:0-1810 GCA_036848195.1 Bacteroidota bacterium | reverse complement strand
GAGTGTGTACCGCATATAAGGTGCCAACTCGTCCGACCTGGACAACTTACTGACAAACAACAGGTTTTCATATTTCCCGTTCCCCCGCCCGCCGCCTGACTTCCCCAAATGAGACATCACTCCTTTATATGGGGAATCTCCCCGGGACCCGGTACTAACCAAATCAATGGAGAAGTTCCGCCCCGGCGTCTTCCGGTGGAAAGGACGGAAATCCCGTCATCCATTTCAAATAAACCGGGAAAATTACCCCAAGATGGTCCCAATTCCCGCTGCCATCTTAATTTTCGTTGAAGAAGGCAGGAAAATTTGCCGATAATAAAAATAATGGACGCCTACCCTTTCATCGTCGCTATGACAACACTGCTCATTCTCGCTGTCGCTCTGATTATCGAGTGCTTGAACCGCAGGCGAGAGGCGGGAGGTGAGCGGGATTTAGTGAATAACCCCCGGAAACAGCAGCCACTTGCGACGTATTCCGCGGAGATGAGTACCCTGAAAAAGGAGCTTGCCCGCAAGAGCGAGATCGCCGATCAGCTCCCGCTGATCACCAAGAAGATGACGGAGAAACTACCCTCTGACGCCTACCCCGCCATCGCGGTCCGTTCCGTAAAGGAGTTCTTCCACGCCCGGAACGTCGGATACTTCGCCCCGGTAGAGGGGTCTTCCGACTACACCCTCGTTGTCGGAGCGGGGTTCCCCCCCGATTGGCTGGGAAAGGTACGGATCAACCCTGACGAGGGAATCCTGGGCATTGCGCTCCAGAAGAAAATGGTCGTCTCGAAGATGGACCCGCCTTCTTCTTCCGGCCGGAGCCCTTCCCGTCCTTCTCTCGAAGATTTCATGGAAGTATCCCCCGACTTCGTCGCGCCCGTGTTCGGGGTCTGCGACACCGTCGGGGTCCTCGTGATCGCGGGTTGCCCCTTCCCGCTCGAAGAGGAAAGGATCTACGTGTCGATGTTGACGGATCACCTGTCCATAGCGATGCAGAACGCCACACACCTCGATCCGAGCAAAGACTGGAAGTGGGTGGATCAACTCACCGGCGTGGCGAACCGGCTCTATTTCCAGCAACGGTTCGAAAACGAGATCCGGCGCACGGAGAACTATCGGCAGGCCCTGGCGCTGTTCATGTTCGACATCGACGAGTTCAAGAAAATCAACGACACGCACGGTCACCAGGCCGGAGACGTCGTCATCAAGAAAATGGCCGAACTCGTCAAGAAGAACACCCGCAGCTCTGACCTCGTAGGCCGCTATGGCGGTGACGAATTCATGGTGCTGATCAAGTCGACGACCGGGGAGCAGGCGGCATCTTTCGCGGATATATTACGGGAAAAGATCGCCACAACCGATATCGCGATTCCCGGGACCGAAGTTCCGGTCCGGATCACCGTCAGCGGTGGGCTCGCGATGTTCCCGACCCACGGGCAGTCCACCACCGAACTGTTCCGGGCGGCCGACTATACCCTCTTCAAATCGAAGCGGCAGGGAAGGAACCGGATTCTGCTCGCAACATCCGTCGAGCTGGATCGCTGGACCGCAAAGGGTACGGATGCCGATCAGGAAACTCCGATATCAACGGACATTTTCACAGACACCGGAGACACCGGATTGAATGCCGTCTAATTCCCCCTCGAGACACCCGGCGGGGATCGGAATACATGATCCGCTCCTCGTGATGCTATCTGACAGATGACCCTCCCCCTTTGACCTGCCCCCCTCAGATGCCGCCTGGCCGGATTCGGGTACCCTTACAGCCGGTCGGCGATGTCCCAGAACACTTTTTCGACGTAGTTGCGGAAGCCGTGGA
>DAIUKN010000605.1:0-1833 GCA_036848195.1 Bacteroidota bacterium | reverse complement strand
GAGGTAGGTGAGATCCCTGAGCCCCTCTACGCCGAATTTCTCAACGCAGAACGATGCCAGCGTGCTGCCATAGATGACCGCGCGTTTCAAATTCTCTTCGGACATGTCGTCGGTCCGCGAGAGCCAGCCCACGAAGCCACCCGCAAAGGAATCCCCCGCACCCGTGGGGTCAAAGATGTTCTCCATCGGGTAGGCAGGGGCGGAAAATACCAGCTGGTCCGTAAGAAGAAGCGCCCCGTGCTCCCCCTTCTTGATGATGACGACACTCGGTCCCAGACTCCGGATGACGCGGCCCGCCTTGATGAGATTCGGTTCGTGCGACAGGAGGCGCGCCTCCGAATCATTGAGGATGAGGATATTGATGTATTTGAGGGTCTCCAGAAGTTCCTTGTTCTTCCGCTCAATCCAGTAGTTCATCGTGTCGCAGATGACGACACGGGGCTTCTCCATCTGGTCGAGGACTTTTCGCTGAAGGACGGGATCGATATTCCCAAGGCAGACGGTCCGGCTCTTTCGATACTTCTCCGGAATTTTCGGGTCGAACAACTCGAACACGTTAAGGTCCGTGGAAAGGGTGTCTCGTTCATTCAGATCGTACCGGTACCGCCCCGACCATCGAAACGTCCTCCCGTTCTCAATCACCTGGAGCCCCTCAAGGTCCACATTGCGCTCCTCGAGAAAGGCCAGGCCGAGTTTGGGAAAATCCCCCCCCACGACGCCCACGAGGCGAATGGGGTTGACGAAGTAACTCGCTGCCGCGGATATGTAGACCGCCGAACCTCCGACCGTGTCTTTGGCCAGGCCGAATGGTGTCTCAATGGTGTCCAGGGCCAGCGAACCGACAACGAGAACGCTCACGGGTTTCTCCGCGGATGTGAAAATGGTCGGGGATAACGGGGATACTGGGAAGGGAATCTACGCAAAGACTGGATGATTATCAACAAATCTCCATCAAATGGGCTGCTTGCTCCCCCCCTGCGATGTACTGCATCACCACCTCGATGCCCTGCCTTTGACCCGGCCAGACCAGGAGGCGCAACGCTTCGTCGAACGGAAGCCACGTATAATGGTCATGTTCACCTGACAAGGTCGGTTCCAGCGCACTTTCCGTCTGCGCGGCGAAGAAGGGTATCATCATCACGACGTCGCTGCGGTGGTCGTAGAACGACGTCACGTGAGGAACTACCCAGAAATGCAGGGGCGTCAACCCGGTCTCCTCCTGGAGTTCCCGCCGGGCTGCAGCGAGGGCCGTCTCCCCTTCGTGCACTGTCCCCGTGATGATCTGCCATATCCCCGGGTGGACTGGCTCATCAACTGCCCGCCGCAGGAGAAGGAACTCAGGACTGCTCCCCCTGAAACGGAACACGCACACTTCAATCAGCGAGCCGACCACGGATGCCATGGCTATTCCCTCCTCCTGCCTGCCTCTGCGATCGATGTGATCTCCGCTGCTGTGAGAACCCTCGTTGAACCTTCCCGGAGGTCTCCGAGAGAAATGCTGCCGATAGCGACGCGTCTGAGCGAGAGGACTTCATATCCAAGAGTCTCGAACATCCTCCGGATCTGCCGGTTCTTCCCCTCGTGAAGCGTGATTTCGTATTGATGCCGATCTTCATCTTCCACACCGACCACCGCCGGGCGGAGTTGGGTACCGTCATCCAGGACCATACCCGATTCGATGACGCCGCGGTCCGCTGCGCTGACCGCCCTATTGAGAAGCACGGTATAGCTCTTCGGTACCTTCCCCAGGGGATTCGTTGCGGACTCGCCAAACTTCGTGTCATTGGTGAAGAGGAGGAGGCCGGACGTTTCTCGATCAAGCCGGCCAATGGG
>DAIUKN010000604.1:0-1839 GCA_036848195.1 Bacteroidota bacterium | reverse complement strand
TCCTGATCGTCGCCGGAGTCTGGGTCATCTCTGTGTTTCTCAACCTTGGCGTGCTGAACCAGCTCTCGCAGGTATTCCATTTTGCCCTTTGAGAGCGCGGCGGAAAACCCGGTACAACGTTGTTTTCGAGGAATGTGCGAATGGCAGAAAGACTGAGGTTTGAAGACCTGGAATCTCCCATCCTGTCCAAACGGAAAGGGGACGAACGGTTCCGTATTGTCGGCGTTATCGGGCTCGGCGTCATGGGGCAGGGCATTGTCGAGACTGTTGCTGGTTCAGGAATCGAGGTCATTGCGGTCGAGAAGACGGAAAAGACCCTCAAGGCCGGGATGGACGGCCTGGCGAAATCGATGGACCAGGAGATCAAGCGCTGGGGTAAGACCGCCTCGGAGAAAAGGGCGGTCCTTGGGCGCGTGAAGGGGACCGTCAGTCTCCCCGAATTACGGGCGTGTGACATCGTCATCGAGGCTGTCGACGAGAGCTACGAATTGAAGCGGCAGTTAATCGAGGCTTTCTACTCTGTGGGGAAAGAGGATGCCGTCTTTATTTCCAACACGGCGACACTGAGCCTGACGAAGCTCTCCCAGGCATCGAGAAGGCCCGACAGGATCATCGGTATGCACTTCCTTAATCCCGTGCCGAAAGTGGCGCTGGTGGAGATCGTGCGCGGGATGAAGACCTCCGATGAGACATACGAGCTTGTGCGCGCCTTCGCCAAGCGGATTGGCAAAACCCCCGTTGAAGTCTTCGAATATCCCGGATTCATCACGACCCGCACGATCCTCCCGATGCTCAACGAGGCAATGCACGTCCTCATGGAAGGGATTGCCAAGGCCGAAGACATCGACACCGCCATGCGGTTGGGATACGCCATGCAGTTCGGTCCGCTGGAGATGGCAGACGCAATGGGACTCGACGAGGTCTTGATGTGGATGGACACGCTCTGGCACGAGCTGGGGGAGCCTCGCTACCGCCCCTGCCCGATCCTCCGCCGGATGGTGCGGGAACGGAAGCTGGGCAAGAAGGTGGGTGAGGGCTTTTTCAGGTACAACGACGATGGCAAACGAATATGAACATCCTTGTCCTGAATTGCGGCAGCTCATCGGTCAAGTACCAGCTGATAGAAGTCGACGCGCGGAAGATGCTCGCGCGCGGCCAGGTGGAGCGTATTGGCATGAGCGGGGCAACGCTCAGCAATGTCAGGTTCGACGGCGATGAGATCAAGATTGCCGGCGAGATCTTTGACCACAACATCGCCATCGAGTACATTTTAGCGGTTCTCCTGAGCAAGAATCATGGTGTTCTCTCGGACAAGTCCGACATCAATGCCATCGGGCACCGGGTGGTTCACGGCGGCGAGACGTTTTCCGATTCCGTACGGATCACGGATGAGGTCGTCAAGATTCTTCGTGAGAATATCGAGCTCGCGCCGCTGCACAATCCGCACAACCTCCGCGGTATTTCAGCCTGCGATGCCATCCTTCCGGGGATCCCGCAGGTGGGCGTGTTCGATACGGCATTTCACCAGCGGATGCCGAGGAAGGCTTTCCTGTACGGAATCCCGTATTCGCTCTATTCACAGTACAAGATCCGGAGATATGGTTTTCACGGAACGTCGCACCGGTTCGTCGCCGCGCGCGCGGCGGAGTTCCTCAACAGGGACCTTGACAGCCTGAAGGTCATCACGTGTCATCTCGGGAACGGATGCAGCATGGCTGCTGTCGACCGCGGGGTGTCGATCGACACTTCGATGGGCTTCACTCCGCTGGAAGGGCTCCTGATGGGAACCCGGTCCGGCGACATGGACCCTTCGGTGATCCTGTTCATCATGGGGAAAGA
>DAIUKN010000603.1:0-1846 GCA_036848195.1 Bacteroidota bacterium | reverse complement strand
ATGGCTCAGGATCATCTGTCCGAACCTGGCAAGATCAGCCGCTGGTGCATACAGCCCGCCGTACGTATTATCGGCAAAGGAGTTCCGCATGCCAAGCGGACTGAGGAGAAGATTCTCGAAGAGGTACGGCACGGCGTAACCAGATACGCGTTCGAGGACTCTTCCTGCCAGAGCATATCCCACCCGATGATACTTGAAGCTCATCCCCGGAGTAACGTACGGAAGAGCCTGTGCAATTTCATTCTCAAGCGAGGGGTTCCAGTCAGAGGCCCACTCCCCCACCCAGGAGAGACCGCTCGTGTGAGTCAGGAGATGCCTCAGGGTCAGCGGACAGGGTTTCGTGGAGGCGAATTCCGGGAGGTAGCGATCAAGCGGGGCATCGAGATCCAGGAACCCACGGTCGACGAATTGCATCACGAGCACTCCAGTCAGGAGTTTGGTGATCGACGCCATCCATGTCGATGTTGTCAGGGTCATCGGCGATCCATCCGCTTTTGTGCCGTAGGCCTGATGGAACACAACCTTCCCCTTATGAACGACGAGCGCGACCAACGGCACGTGCGCACTGTCAGTCCAGGAAGAGCAAATGTCATTGATCCGGCGTATGTCTGACGGCTGGTACATCGATGAGGGGACCGTCCCGCTATCGGACACCGATGGCGCGGGACTATCCGACAGGACCGGGGAGAGCCGCAGCGAGGGATGTTCCCGCCCATCGGTTTTCCGCTTGAAGTCAGTCCACCACTGTCTGTCACGCACACGTGGAGTTTCCATGCGGCCGGCGCCGGCATTCAATTCCGCTAAGCCCGCCAGGAATACAGGAGCGTCCGGATCATGTTTGGGAAGAGTAAGCAGGCTGCCGAACGAGAACCGCCGTAGGTTCTTCGCGTAGCTTTCCCACTGAGGTTGCGCGATCCCAAAACCGGGGAGGGGGTTCACCGAGAGAGGGACATCGGGGGAATAGTCGTCCAATTCCGCAGTACAGCAGTACAACGTAACATATCGAACAATTGGAAAACCGTCCTTTGTCGTCCCCCGGACGACTGCACCATACCTGCCGGTATGATCGGCCCTTGAGACACGCGCGAAGGATGCGTCATAGAACTCCACCGCAAGCGGAAACTTGCCCGCTTCGTCTTCAACACTTTCTGGATCTTTCCATCGCACGGCCGGGAAAGGCCCGGGAGGGAAGAGATACTTGTCAAACTCCAACTCTTCCGCCAGAAACGCTTTCACACTCGCTTCGCGGGAGGTCATCGCTGAATCTGCGGCCGGGCGCCCTTTCGCAGGAGCACCAGACGAGACCAGAAGAGTGACGACCAAGAAGAGGGAGAACTGTCGTAGATGTATCGGGACGTTCATACCTTCAACGCGTGAGGATTGTCTCACCGGATATCCATCTCCCGGCAATCACCGTTTCACCTTTGTCAACAGCCAGTCAAAAACCGCAGGATTTGCGTATGTCCTATTCCACGAGTCGTGGTAGACATTCGGATAGATCGTAAACAATGGATTTCCTCCGCATGCCGATAGAGAGGTGATGACGCTCTGTGCGCTCGATAATGGAATAACGTTATCCAGCTGGCCGTGGAATCCCCACAGGGGGATCTCTTTTATGGCGCACAGATCCCAACCGGGCTCGATGCGAAACGCGCATGGAAGGAGTGCCGCGAATCGTGCGGGATATCGAACCGCCAGATCCAACATTCCGATTCCCCCCATACTGTATCCGGTACCATAGATACGATTTGTATCGACCGGATACCGGGCAACGACGCTATCAAGCAGCCTTATCACCCTGATGTCCGTTCTGTCATAGTACCATTCCGTCGTTGAAGGACATTGC
>DAIUKN010000602.1:0-1874 GCA_036848195.1 Bacteroidota bacterium | reverse complement strand
GGACTGGACAAATTCCCTGGACTCACGAAGAATGACCTCATGAAGAAATCCCTGCCGGAACTTATCCTCCTTTCATTCATTATGGTGGGTTGCGCAACCACGAAAGAGGTGCCCCCCCGCGCGCAAGAGGCGGTTCCAAGCACGATTGTCCTTCCACGGATGGCGTCTCTGAGCGTTTCTCCCTACCCATCTTTCAAAACGGCCGTAGACACACTTCTCGCAGATTCGCTCTTCCCTCCCTCCAACGTGGGAATCAAGATCGTCTCTTTGACCAAACACGACACTCTCTATGCCCTGAACGCGGATATGTTATTCAACCCGGCCTCAAATCAAAAACTCATCAGCTCAGCAACTGCTCTTTCGGTATTGGGGAAAGGATATCTGTTTCCGACAATCATCGCCGTTCACACCCCGTCGCATACCTTGTATCTGAAAGGGTTTGGGGATCCTCTCGTGACAACCGAGAATCTCGATTCGCTTGCGAAGCTCATCAGTCCGAGGCTTAAGAAGAAGGGGCGCTGGCGAATTGCCGCCGATATTTCATACTTTGATGATGTGTTCCGGGGAGAAGGATGGAGATGGGACGATGAACCTGCAGACTACAGCATGTACATAACACCCCTGGTACTCAATGGCAACACGATCAAGGTTAATGTACGCCCGGGGAAAAGGAAGGGTGGTGCTGTTCGAGTGACTACCACCCCGGTCACCGACTATGTTAGTGTCGAGAACCGCGGACGCACAGTCACTGATAGCATCGTCACGCCTCTCGAGATATCCCGCAAGTGGCGGGAACGATCCAATGTAATCACCGTCGAAGGGGAGATGCTTCGTGGGCGTCAGGAGGTTACAACCAGTTTGAGCGTCTGGCAGCCGGAACGATATACCGCAAGAGTGTTCGCGGAACTGCTCAAGCACCGTGGTGTTCGCGTATCAGAAACCGTCGTTGACGCCCTCGTCCCGGCAGCAGCGGAAGTTGCGCGCTTCTCGCACAGTCTCGATTCCGTTGTCGTTTATCTGAACAAGGAAAGTGACAATCTTTCCGGCGAGACTCTCTTGAAGACAATGGGGGCTGAGAAAAGGATGAAGCCGGGGAGTGCAATTGGCGGTGCATCGGTCGTGAAAGAGTTTCTGGCAAAGAACAATATCGATACCACCAGGATGGCCATCGCTGACGGCTCAGGACTTTCCCGCTACAATCTGACATCTCCTTCTGCGATCGCTCGTCTGCTTGAACTCATGCACACAGACACGACGAATTTTGATCTCTTCTACAGGTCATTCCCCATCGCCGGAGTGGATGGCACATTGGCGAAAAGGATGAACGGCACACGGGCAGAGGGAAATCTGCGGGCCAAAACCGGAACGATCAACGGCGCGTCCTCGCTTTCCGGCTATGTTGAAACGATCGATGGCGAAATGCTGGCGTTCTCCATCATGATGCAGAACTATGTCGGCAGTGCAGGGCCATACCGTGATGTGCAGGACAGGATTGGTGTACTTCTGAGCGAATTGAGCCGAAAGAAACTTGCGGGCGAGTGAGCGGAGAAACCCGCTATGCTCAGTGAGCTGGCTGCATCGCTACCGTAGAATGACAGAGGAGTTACAGCGCTCGAGCACGGCAAAAAAGAACCCGGTCCGCGAGGAGCGGAGCCGGGCCTTGAAAAACAGATCGGACGTTCGTTACTTCAGGACGGAGAGTTTCTTTATCTCCGTGAAATCTCCCGCTTGCAGGCGATAGAGATAGATTCCGCTTGGCAGATTCGCTGCATCAAACCTCACGTCATACACCCCGGCACCCCTCTCCCCTTTCACAAGGGATGCGACTTCCTGACCCAGGAGATTGTACACTGTGAGCGTCACGAATGACGCCT
>DAIUKN010000601.1:0-1876 GCA_036848195.1 Bacteroidota bacterium | reverse complement strand
GACGAAGTGTTGGGCCTCCTCCAGGGCAAATTCGGGATGCGTCGCGAGAAAGCTTTTGACGATATCCTGGTTCTCCTCCGGTTCCATCGTACAGGTGCTATAGACCAGCACTCCTCCCGGTCTCAGGAGACGGGCGGCGTTCTCCAGAAGTCCCATTTGAATGCGGCCGAGCGTAATCAAGTCGGCGTTGTCGCGCTTCCATTTGATATCAGGCTTCTTCGAGAGCACCCCAAGCCCTGAACAGGGTGCGTCCAGCAGGATGCGGTCCGCGAGATCAGCCTCCAGTGTGGACGCATCGGCAGCCATCAGACGCACATTCTTCACGCCAAGCCTGTCGCAGGATCCCTTGATCAGCGGAAGCTTCGCCTCATACTTGTCGATGGCAAGGATCTCACCTTCGTTATTCATCATCTCGGCCATGTTTGTCGTCTTCCCCCCGGGAGCAGCGCACAAGTCAATGACACGGTGACCTGGTTTCGGGTCAAGAAGGAGGCACGGCAGAGCCGCGCTTTCATCCTGGATCGTGAACATGCCATTCCGGAAGAGGTCCATTTGGCCGATGCGAGTCAGGCCGCGCACCTTGACGAAGTAATCCAGGTACCGCGATCCGGTGTGGGAAATCTGTTGCTGGTCCAGCTGCTGAAGGAATCCGCCGGGTTCGATCTTCAGCCTGTTGATCCGGAGCGAGAGGCCGGGACGCTCATTGTTGGCAACGAGGAGCTTCTGCGTCTCTTCAAAGCCGAACCTCTCGACCCACCGCCTGACAAGCCATTGGGGATGCGAATGGTAGACCGCGAGATACTGGAGCTGATCTTCGGCCTGGTCGGGATATCGGATCCCATCGAGGTTTCTGATGATGTTTCTCAGCACGGCGTTCACCAGACCTGCGGGCTTCTCCCCCCGGATTCGCTTGATGAATTCCACCCCTTCGTTGACTGCTGCAGAATGAGGGATCCGGTCGAGAAAAAGGATCTGATAGAGAGCCACCCGAAGGGTGTTCTTGACGTTGATCTCCGCTTTCGCGAAGTTGCCGTGCGAAAAACCGTTCAGAACCCAGTCCAGCCGATGTTGCCACCGGAGAACGCCGTGGACAAGTTCGGTGAGGAGGCCTTTGTCGGGATCGTTCAGCTCTGATGATCGGAGTTCGGCGTCAAGGACTTTATCCAGATACGAATCGGTCCGTTCAACACGGTTGATGATCTTGACGGCCGTCCCCCGCGGGCCGCTATAGAGGCTCTTGCGATCCGTGTCGAGGGTCGGAGTGTGCGGTTCTGGTAAGGGGTTGTTCATGCCCTGTCGGTGCAATTTCTCCGTACAAGTCCTCGGCCTCGCCCGTGTAAAGGTCCGGGAGCGGGATGGTCGAATCAGGAATGAATGACAGTGGGTCCGTGTGAAAACGAAAACGTTCCGCGCGAACCATCACGGGCGGAACGTTTCCGAAAATTCTTCGACATCGCAGTCGTCAACGGCGGAATCCCGTCACGACGCCGGTGCTTCTGCGGGCTTCTTTGCGTATTTCTTGTTGTATCGCTCGACGCGACCTGCGGAATCCACCAGCTTTTGCCGGCCTGTGAAGAACGGATGGCAATTCGAGCAGATTTCGATCTTCAGATTGCCTATCGTGGAACGCGTCTCGAAGGTATTGCCGCATATGCAGGTGACAACCGCCTTCTTGTATTCCGGATGGATACCGTCTCTCATTCCCTCTTCATCCTTTCTGCAAAAAAAGGGTCAATAAACTCCCTCAATATACATTTTTCGGAGACGAGAAGCAACTCACCGGGAGGGGGTCAGAGGGCCTGCAGAATTCCCTCGCAGGACGGACAAAAAGCGTCACGCTTCAGGTCGATGTCCTCTGCGTAGGTCGACGTGTGCA
>DAIUKN010000600.1:0-1877 GCA_036848195.1 Bacteroidota bacterium | reverse complement strand
TGTATCGTTGTTCAATGTCCAGATATACTGCGCATCGCCTTTTCTCAAAGCATAAACCGTCCCGAGATTGTTCCCTGCGGCAAATCCGAGGTTGGCCTTGCACTCGATCAGTACAAGGGGGTGGCCGATGGAAGCCGGCAGCAGAGATCTTGCATTCGTCTCTCTGGCTGCAACCCCGCCGGCGCGCGCTTCGCTGATCGAATAGGAGACAAACCAGGAATCCTCCTTTTCAGGCGCACCCCCCTTCCCGCGACACCATTGTTTGAGACTTCCGAGGGATTCCGCATCAGAACCGCTGTCGACAATGACAACCTGCACTGCATCGTTCCTGCATGCATAGATACTCTCGAGGCAGGCCGTCGTGATTTCAGTGTTGTTCCAATTCAGGAGAACGATGTAGGTCTTGCCTTCCAACCTCAATTCCTTCGGGGAGTGAACGAAACCCAGACCACGCGGGTCATGGAGGGGACAACCGGGAGCCGCATCACCACGTAAAGCGGTTCTTGTAGTGCTCGACAATGAGGGGGAGCTCGACGTCAAAGGACTTCATATTCCCCCACCCGAGTTTTCGAATCTGGGAGTCGTCCAGCGAATAGCGGACGTCTTCACCCATACGGACATAATTGAATTGCACGAATTCGTCGAACGGAACATCCTTTCCAAAGTAGCACCGCAACAGCTTGGCGATCACCTCTTTATTCGAGACTTCATAATTTCCGGAAATGTTGTAGATCTTGTTCCGCTCCCCCTTCTCGACAATCTGGAGAACTGCCGCCGCGGTGTCATCGGCATGCAGCCACGGTCGCATGTACGAGCCATCACCATGGAGCGGGATCTTCTTTCCGAGCGACAGGTACTTCACTGCCTTGGGTATCAGTTTCTCCGGATATTGATCGATGCCGTAATTGTTCGTCGGGCGGACGATGTTAAAGGGGATCCCATGTGTCCGGTGCCAGCCGAGGATGAGCATGTCGGCAGCTGCCTTGCTGGCAGAATAGGGATTACTCGGGCGCAGGGCGTCCAGCTCCGTGTGTTTACCTGTAACCAGATCACCGTAAACTTCATCCGTGCTCACCTGAAAGAGCACGGGCATCTCGTAATTTCTTTTCCCCCGGACGAGTTCCAGAAGATTCTCCACCCCCATGATGTTGGTTTGGAGGAATCGTCTGCTGTCGATGATGCTGTTGTCGACGTGCGTTTCGGCTGCAAAATTGAATATGTAGTCCACCTCATAGAGGTGCTCCATCGTCGCGATATCCGCTTCGAGGAACTGGAACGACTTGTGCTTCCGGAACTCTTCCAGGTGTTCGACCCGCGCGGCATACGTCCGCTTGTCGACCCCCCAGACGTTCCATCCTTTGGCCAGACAGGCCCGGGTAAAATGAGAGCCCATGAATCCAAGGCAACCGGTAATGCAAACGACCTTCATGCGCGGGATCCCTCCTGATTGTACGCCTTAACGATGGTCGGCTCGGGCACGGGGACGATATATGCCCCCGCGTAGCTTGCCGCATTGCACCGTGCCATAATCTCCTTCTGGAAATTCCACGCGAGCAGAAGGAGGTAGTCCACTTTCGCCGTCGCGAGTTCACTGATGGATGTGATCCGCATCCGGGCGCCAGGCGTATAATATCCCCATTTCTTCGGATTGTCGTCAATCACCACCGGTACCGACGCATTGTCGATGCCGAAGAAATTCACAAGGGTGTTCCCTTTCGCGCTCGCACCATACGCCCAGATGATTTTCCCCTTCGCCCGTTCCCGTTGAATGAGAGCCACGAGTTGACTCTTCGAACGAAGAATCCTTCCGGCAAAGTCATCATACACACCGCGACGTGTGAGTCCGAATGCGGCTTCGCGTTCAACATATTCCCCCA
>DAIUKN010000599.1:0-1915 GCA_036848195.1 Bacteroidota bacterium | reverse complement strand
GTTTTGTGGCCTGGTGCTCAGGCCGGGTGTCGAGAAGGAAAGTATCGTGATGCGCCTGGCAACTAACGCATATTCTCCGCTTCTCAATTGGGCAATGCGGAAAAAGGGGCTGGTGATCTCATTGTCGCTGGTCTTGCTCGTCGTTGCCCTCGCCGCGTTCCCCTACCTCGGGACTGAGTTTATGCCGGTCATGGACGAGGGCGCTTTCGACATGGACGTGCAACTGCTGCCCGGTATATCCCTTGCGAAATCGCTCGAGATCACCAAGCTCGTTGAGAGGAGGCTGAAGAAGTTCCCGGAGCTGGTGACCGTTGTCTCCCGGACGGGACAGACGGGCGTCGCGCTGGAAGCGCGAGGGGTTGATAAGACCGGTTTTACAGGGATCTTTCAACCACGCACCGAATGGAAATCTGCAAAGAACCGGGAAGAGATGATCGATAGAATGCGGAGTGAGCTATCGGGGATTCCAGGAATGACGTTCACGTTCAGTCAGCCGATCCAGTGCCGCATCGACGAGCTGGTAGCGGGTACGCGGGCCCAACTCATCATCAAGCTGTTCGGGGAAGATATGGAGGTTCTCAAGACCAAAGCCGATGAGATCGGACAGGTCATTCGTCAGATTAGGGGCACGGCAGATCTTCTCGTCGAGCGCATCGCCGGGCAACCATACCTCTCAATCAATATTGATCGAAAGAAAATTGCCCGCCACGGATTGAACGTGAGCGATATCCAGAACGTCATCGAGATCGCCATCGGCGGGAAAACCGCAACGCAACTGTACGAAGAAAACCGGTCTTTCGATGTGACAGTGCGGTATCCGATCGAGTATCGCAACTCTGTCCAGACGATCAGCAATACCCTTGTCGCCACAAGCCACGGGTACAATGTTCCGCTGAATCAGCTGGCCGACATCTCCGTTGTCGAAGGTCCTGTGCAGGTGAGTCGCGAGGATGGTCTGCGCAGAATCGGTATTGAGATCAACATCGACAATCGGGATATTGGAAGTTATGTCGCAGAAGCCAAGGGAGCGCTCCGGAAAAGGGTCACATTACCCCCGGGCTACTACACGACATGGGGTGGGCAATTCGAGAACCAGCAACGTGCAATGAACAAGTTGATGATCATCGGTCCGGTTGCAATCGGAATGATACTTCTCCTCCTCTTTGTGACATTCAAATCTATACGCCTGGCTCTACTCGTGATTACGAATCTTCCCTTCGCCCTTATCGGCGGTGTGTTCGCTCTGTTCAGCTCGGGACTCTATTTGTCGGTCCCTGCCTCCGTTGGATTCATTGTATTGTTCGGCGTTGCGGTACTGAACGGCGTGGTGCTTGTCTCGCACATCTCCCGGCTTCGGGAGGAAGGCGTTTCACTCCAGGACGCGATCATCCAGGGAAGTCATGACCGCCTCCGTCCTGTGTTGATGACCGCCCTGATTGCGGTCTTTAGTCTCATCCCGATGTTGTACGCCTCGGGACCTGGTTCAGAAGTTCAGCGGCCACTGGCAATAGTCGTAGTCGGGGGACTCATAACCTCAACAATCCTCACGCTCGTGGTTCTCCCATCACTCTACGGCTGGTTCGAACGAAAGGTCGCCGGACAACCTCTGTCACGATATGATAGAGCATGAACTCAATACCCTAAAAAGGGTGTGTTGGTTTCTCATCGCTGGGAATATGGAACCCGTAGGGATTATGGCGCGGCATAAACCAAAGGGAAAATCGATCATACTCAATGGCATGTGGTTTGTAGTCAAAAAAGGGGTTCGGCCGGCAGAGCCGGTGGCATGTCAAACTCCGGAAATCCGGCGTTCCGGCCACCTTCAAGCACACCTCCTGCGGGGGCGGGTAAGGAGCGATGATCGGCAAAGCCAACTGGACAGAACCATTGCCCAACGCAGTGGGTTCCTGATTCG
>DAIUKN010000598.1:0-1921 GCA_036848195.1 Bacteroidota bacterium | reverse complement strand
GCTGAAGGCGGTGGTCGACGGGAAGAGGGGGTTCTCCCACCTTGAATACGCCGTGAAGAAGAATCCAGGGCTCTATGACGCGCAAATGGGGTTCGGCCTCTTTCGCTATCTGCTTGCCAAGGTCCCGCGGGGTCTCGGATGGATACTGAAAGTTGCGGGCTTCAGCGGCGATCTTGAGGGCGGATTGAAGTCATTGAAACTCGCTGCTGACAAAGGCGTCTATACCCGGAGCGAGGCAATGTACTACCTCTCGCAATTCCTCTTTTCGGAGCACCGCCGCGATGAGGCGTTCTCCTATCTCAATGAGCTGATCAGGAAGTATCCTGACAACACTCTGCTCCTCCTCAGCTACGCCGCCTGGCAGGCCCGGTTCAACAACGAAGATGAAGCGCTTGCCGCAGCCAACAAAGCCGTGGCCATCAATGGCCGGAAGAGGTTGAAATACGGGGAAGAGCTGGCCTATAGCACCCTTGGCGGGCTCTACTTCTCACGGAACGATTTCGCCGCAGCGAGAGATTATTACGAACTCTACATTCGGAAAGTGCAGAACAAGACTGTTGCCCCCAATTGGACATGGTACAGGATGGGAGTCAGCCGCGAACTTGCGGGCGATCGCGCGGGAGCGGTCGAATGCTACGGCAAGATGAGAAAGGCCAGCTTCACGGAACGACCGGGCGATGCCTACAACTACCGGATGGCACAGCAGTTCCTTTCCCGGCCGATTTCCGAGGCCGAGGCCCTCCTGATCAAGGCGTCAAACGAAATGGGCCGGAAGAATTACATTGCCGCATCCACGCTTTATGACGACGCCTTGGGGCATGCAGGCAACGATGTCGACCTCCAAGCACGGGCCCTCTACGGTATCCAGCAACTCTGTTTCGAAAGGGAGAAGTATCCCGAGGCCATCGCCATCTCGAACCGGCTTCTCAGTCTTAAACCCGAAAGAGAGCGGTGGCTGATCCCCCACGGCTACTTTCGCCTGGGACAGATTTACGCGAAGCTCGGGCAAATGACCGACGCCCGCAAGGCTTTCGAACAGGTTGAACAGTTCGATGACTACGATTTCCAGACCGGACTCGAGGGAAGAGTCGAAGAGGAACTGAAAAAGCTGAATGCGCCGGGATGACTCCTCCCGCGTCGGGCCATCGACCGTTTCCAGTGAACTGAAAATCCCGGAGCTCTCGTCATGAATAGTCTGTCGCCCCGTTTGTGCGCATCGATCAGCGCTCTTTTGGCCACGTTGACGTTTGCCGGCTTCACCACAGCGCAGACCCGTTTTAGCGTGACCTTCCCGAAAGACCGAAGCCCATCGCCCATCGACGGCCGGTTGCTTCTCATGATCTCCGCCGACAGTACTGCTGAGCCACGGTTTCAAATCAACGAGGGGCCGAAAACGCAGCAGATATTCGGCGTGAGCGCTGACGGGTGGATGTCTGGCAGGCCGATCATCATCGACAAAGACGCGTTCGGGTACCCGAGGCGAAGTCTTGCGGATATTCCTCCCGGACACTACCGGGTACAAGCGCTCCTCCACAAGTACGAGACTTTCCATAGGGCGGACGGCCATACCGTGAAGCTGCCCATGGACCGGGGAGAAGGCCAGCAATGGAACAGAGCACCCGGAAACCTTTACAGTTCTCCACGTGAAGTCCGCATCGACCCTCGAAAGTCCGGAACGATCAACGTTCTCCTCGATCGCGAGATTCTCCCGCTCGATCCCCCACATGACACACGATACATCAAACATCTCAGGATCAAGAGCGAGAAGCTGTCGAAGTTCTGGGGCCGCCCGATGATGCTCGGAGCCAACATCCTCCTCCCGCACGGCTGGACGGAACATCCCGACGCACGATATCCCCTTATCGTCTTTCATGGACATTTTGGGAGAACCTTCAGCGGGTTCCGCGAAACACCCCCCGAT
>DAIUKN010000597.1:0-1931 GCA_036848195.1 Bacteroidota bacterium | reverse complement strand
CCCCCACCCCGAGCCGCCCTGCCTTGAGCAACCGGTGAATCTCACTCTTCCTGTCGGGGTGTCGGTCCAGGTACTCCCGCAGCTCAAGCACATCTTCGAGATCGAAGCAAAACTGCGGGCTCTCTTTCATGATCTCGAGAGCCGGCGTGATTACCTTCTGGTCCCGGTCGATCACACATTGGGCAGGCGCGTCCATCCAGGCGATATCCTGATGGGAGGAAGTGATGAGATGCTGGGTACCGCCCCCCTTCGATGCGTCCGACAGCTCCATCAGGGACGTCCCGAACTCCGGGACGTAGATCGATTGGTATTCGATCGTCCAGATTCCCGACGAGACATTCCGGGTCTTGACCGAGACCAGCTTCTTCGGATAGATTCTGCTCTCGTCGGTCTCCCGAAACATTCCGGCGAGGTTCGTGATCAACAGAGTGTCGACCAGGAGTCTGATCGAATCTGATGGCGACGCCTCAAAGCTGAACTTCGCGCCGGCAAGACCGCTCTCCTGGACAAGGATCGCCACGGTCTCCCGTGCGCCCCCGACAATCCACTTCACCTGCCGGCCGATCCAGGCGGACGGGGCAGCGACGGTGACATCGTTCCTTGTCCCGCGTGCACGTATGCTGAGGTCGCAGTACGCCTCGTTCTCCGCCTTCTCACTCAGGAACCGAAGGACCGTTGAATCCTTGAACGCCATGAACCAAGCCCGGGACTCGGCCTTCTCACCGACCACCCGTATACGCACCGCCTCTCCCGGCGCGATCCATGCCGCAGGGATGGCAATCCGGAGGTAGCCGAATGCGTCATTGTACTGATCCCGCAGGATCCCGTGGAATGTGACTGCTCCGCCGCTGTCACCCTTCACTGTCCATGAGTCCACCGGCGTTGTCGAGAAGACAAACCGGGGGACGTCGTTAATGAACATTCGGAACGCCTTCCCCGCCTCCGGCTGGGCGAATATCCCTGCGCTCATCACGAAGGTTGCCTCGCGTCCATCAAGCGAGCGCGGAACTCTTTGCGTCATCCATTCGATCGCCATGGCGCCCGTACTGGCTCGCGTCAGCAAAGCTTCCGGCGATCGCGGATTCAGCCGCGGGTACCGGATTGTCTCGCCGCCGACAGCCCGCGCGTATCCCTCGATGCACCCGTCAAGCTCACTGAGGACCCGGGAGTTCTGTTCGACCGTTTCTCTGAACTGAGCGGAAGAGAGACACGCAACAATGGGTACCAGGAACAAAAGTGCCTTTGAGCGTTTCATGGTTCTCCTGCTACAAGTGAAGCGCAGCCTTCACCGTAAGATACAGCAGAGGCGAAAAGAATGCCAAAGGGGCCTCTCTTCTGCGTTTCGGCCCCGAGGCGGATTTTCGGAGGGATCCGAAGTACGGTGAAACTCACCCAAGTGATAGGCACGTAATGACTTAGACTATTCTTTCCAGCGGAACCTGAAACAAACGGATCTTGTCATCCGCGCGGTGTATTTCGGCGTTGACCCCGACAATTCCGTTCACGAGTTTTTCGAGGGAGTCCTCTTCACGGAATGCAATCATCAGAACGGAATTGTAGCCCGGGAAACTGCGCGTCCCGAGGTGTGGTTCCGTCCCGTGCCCCCTTCCTGTGGTTCTCTCCCACCGGGTATAGTAGTCAATGCCGAGTTCACCAAGCATCGACAGGAGCCGCGGATAGTAGACTTCGTTACAGACGAGGAATGCAATTTTCATGATCAAGGTTTCCTTGTGATTCCAGGAATACGCCGCACAAGCCCGCGAAAGATCCGTCCAATCGAGAAGTCATCCAGGATGGAATAAACCACCGGGACGACAAAGAGGGTCAACATCGTAGACGTGATCAGGCCGCCGATGACTGCCTGCCCCATCGGCGACCGGAATTCGCTCCCTTCACCAAAGGCAAAGGACACCGGGATCATGCCGACGATC
>DAIUKN010000596.1:0-1935 GCA_036848195.1 Bacteroidota bacterium | reverse complement strand
AATGGTCATTGCCAGCGCCATTGCAGTGTGATGCCGGCGAGACGACCGTCGCCCTCCTGGCGAAGGACGGCGGAAAGCTCGATATGACGGGATGGGTCACGCTGACGAACAACTCCGGCACCTCATTCAAGAACGCGGGGCTGAAGCTTGTAGCGGGGGATGTGAACATCATCAAGCAGGAGTTTGCGCAGGGAATGCGTATGGCCAAGTCTATGGCGGTGGCCGATGCTGCGGAGCCGCAGTTCAAACAGTCGGAGTTGTTTGAGTACAAGCTCTATTCGCTCCAGCGCCGGACGGATCTCCAGAACAACGAGACGAAACAGATTGAGCTGACCTCGGGCAACGGAATCCCATCGAAAAAGGTCTTCATCTATGACGGCCTGAGCGATCAGTGGAGAATGTGGCACAACAACTACTCGTACCGGTCTCAGGGCAGCTTCGGACAGCAATCGAACATGAAAGTGGGGACGTTTGTGACCTTCAAGAACGACGACAGGTCGGGGCTCGGGATTCCTCTCCCGAAAGGGAAGGTGCGGGTGTACCAGCGCGATGACGACGGGAAGGAGCAGTTCATCGGCGAGGACGAAATAGACCACACGCCGAAGAACGAAGAGGTCCGTCTCTACCTCGGAAACGCATTTGACATCGTCGGCGAGCGGGCGCAGAAGGACTTCAAGTCGTTTGCAAACGGAAGGGTCGTGGAAGAGACGGTTGAGATCAAGATCCGGAATCACAAGGCAGAATCTGCCGACGTGCAGATCTACGAGCATCCCTGGCGCTGGAACCAGTGGGAGATCCTCAGTGCAAGCGGAGAGTGGACCAAGGTCGATCAATCGACTCTGAAGTTCCCGGTGAGAATCGGCAAAGATGAGGAGAAGGTAGTGCGATACACCATACGGTATTCGTGGTAAGTGCATTCATCGTCCATCTACTCTTGGGGGAGAAAGGAGAACAGGTCATGGCATCACTCAGAGCGGTCAGCAATCTTCTCACGATAGCGGTCATGCTGGTTCTGCCCGCAGTGGCGACTGCAGGGGCATTCCAGCGGCCGCCGCGCCCGATGGTCAGTCTTGAAGGCCACGTCAATTGTCCGTACATGCCGAGTCAGGGCGGGACGGCGTATCTGCAACTTACGGTGGCAACCACGGATCCGGTTTCTGCGGCCCGAAGGCCGGTCAACCTTGCGGTCGTGCTCGACCGCAGCGGTTCGATGCGGTCGGAAGGGAAGATGGAGAATGCGAAGGCCGCTCTCCGTGCGCTGATTGACCAGTTGCACAGTGACGACATTCTCTCAATCGTCGTTTACGACGATGTCGTGGATGTCCTCCGGAACGCCTGCCGGGTTGGCAACAAGGATGAAATCCGGCGACTTGTGGACGAAGTCTATCCTCGCGGCTGGACGAATCTGGGTGGAGGAATGATCGAAGGATTTCGACAGGCGGAGAAGAATCTGGGGGGTGAATTCGTCAACCGGGTGATCCTTCTTTCTGACGGTCTGGCCAACCAGGGGATCACTGATCCGGCTGAGCTGACACGCATCGCGCGCCGTTTCCGGGCACGTTCGATCTCGCTCACGACGATGGGTGTAGGGCTGGAGTATAATGAAAATCTGATGGTGAGTCTCTCGGAGGGTGGGGGCGGTAACTACTATTTCCTGGAGAGCTCGAGGAATCTTGCTTCGGTGTTCAGGAAAGAGTTCAATCTTCTCTCCTGTCTGGTGGCGCAGAACGCTTCGATCGAGCTGACGCTGGGGAGGGGTGTCGGGGTCAGGGACGTCATCGGGTGTGAGAACGAAGGTGAGCGGACCCGACACACTTTTCGGATCGGGGATCTCTACTCCGGGGAGCGCCGGGAGTTCACCGTCGAGCTCGATGTCCCGCCCGGACGGGGGCTCTTCACCGTTGCCACCGGAATTGTCCGGTATTCTGCCGAAAG
>DAIUKN010000595.1:0-1940 GCA_036848195.1 Bacteroidota bacterium | reverse complement strand
GCACCGTCGCGAGCGGCTTCGCTTCCTTTCTCCACAGGCTTGGGGAGCTCGAAGGAGGCAAGCGTAGCGTCAAAGACCGCTTTGTGGGCCTCGAAAAGGCCTCCGAAACCGGCGAACCGAAGATCATACAGCATGCTGTCGGCGTTCAGGAAGACGTGGAACCCCGTCTCCTTGATTTGAGCGGTGTAATTGCCGGAGTAGGCGACCTTCACTGCTGGTTTCCCGCCGACCGTGACGGCCTCCTCTTTTCCGACGACGAACCCCATCTTGGCCATATCGGTGAGCTGTCGTTTCCAGGCGGAATCGGGAGTGGCAGTTTTCGTGATCTCAACGATCGCAACGACACCATCCGGATAGGGCCCGGTGGGATCGAGGAACCTCTTGTCGACCTCCGGTGCGTTGAAGAACCGGGCGCGCACCCCAGTCTCGGCGTCCTGAATCCAGGCCTTTGGGTATTTCAAGCGGTACCCAACAGCCGCATCGCGATACTCCAACATCTCGCCGACGGGCACAGGGGTGATCTCCTTTTTCCCGCCGCATCCAGCGGCCAGGAGGACGATGAGGAAGATCCCGACCGCACGACCTCTCACGGCGGCAATACGCTGATTGGTGTTCATACGCGGCTCCATCTGTTAGTGTGATTGATGTACGACCTTTAAACCCGCACCGACTGCATTCCTCATGTGATAACGTTCAAGCGTGAGGTTTGCTGACGGAGAGGGTGAGAATGATGAGGATGAGGAGAGTCTGAATAATCAGGAACCAGCGTTGCTGGTTGTCCAGGGACTTCAGGGCTTCTGCTGTTCCGTGAGGAGCCTTGCCGACTGTCATCTGCTCGGTAAGCCGGGTCCGTTGCTTGCTTCTGATTCCCGAGAAGACCCCGATGGCTGCCACCGCCAGGAATGTGACGATTTTTGCTGTCAGCCACAAGTCTGAGAACAACGTATATCCCTTTCCGCCGAGGAGCATATTGCCGATCCCGCTGAGCAGCAAGAGCGCGATGCACAAGGGTGAGAGCAGTCCGAATGGTCTCAACTGACGGAGGACCTGCAGCTTGGCTCCAAAATCAGTAGCGCGGAAATACTGGGTGTTCAGTACCCAACCGCCGACGATGACAGAACTCAGGATGCCAAACGCCACAAGATGAAGGAGCAGCGAGAAGTGGAATGCCTGCATGAAACCGGAGCTCCGGATTGAGAGGGGGCGGTCGAATGTGCCCGTTAAGATAGACAAAAACACGTCAAAAAAGCAAGGATGTCATCCCGGGCCCAACGGCCTGCGCAGTCCTTGACGCTCCAGATTCGCAGAGAGAGAGATTCGCCGCAACGAGTCACATCAGGCACGTCTGTATGCGGGTTCACCCCGGCCATTTCACCATCAAGTCTATGACCCATGTAGATTCTTCCGTTTCTTGTCATTCCTTCCTTCGAAAAGGAAAAAAATACATCCATTTCAGTTTCCAGCCCTCAAATCAACATTATTTCGAGCTCTTTTTCTGGCGTTACCTTTGTAAGTACAACTACAAAGAGGAAAAATGGAATCCGGGCAAAGAGATCCGCAAACAGAGAATCAGAACGGCGGCCGCTCCCGTCGCATCGCTGCGCTTCTTGAGGAGGCGGATCGACACATCAAGGAAGGGAACTTCGACACTGCCCTTGAGGTGATTCGCACTGCTCAGGCGCAGGATCAGGAGAACCTTTTTGCGCTGGCGTATGTCGAGCGGATCCAGGCGTTGCTCAACGCCCGAAAGGGCAAAGGGTCGGGCGCCGGCGGGAAGAAGGCCTCGCAGTTCGCTCCTCCAATTGCCGCGCAGCAGGCGCCCAAAAATCGCGCTGATGTGTCGGCGAGCCAGATCGGCCCCAGCGAAGGGAGAGAGGCTGCGTTCAAGAGTACCATCGAGGCCATTTTCGCGCGTGCGCGGGAGTATCAGGCCGGCGGGA
>DAIUKN010000594.1:0-1941 GCA_036848195.1 Bacteroidota bacterium | reverse complement strand
CTGTGAATTGTCACCCCGAGGACTTCTGCGGCGGGCGTCTGTGAAGGCTCGTCGTCGCCGCCGAGGAGAGCCGGCACGGAAGCCCGGGGCATCTGCAGGAGGACCTCTTCGCTCGCCTCCCGTCCGCCATAGAGAAGACGGTAAATCCTGCTTCGGGCAGGGGCGCTGTTCATGTCCCACCGTGTAGACTGACGTTTCACCTCAGCACGCATGCGGGACACGACGGAAAGAAAAGCGGGCACGCTGTCGTGGCAGGCGCCGACCATGGGTGCGAGCGTGAAGAGTGATCGCTCCAGATCGTCGAACGCCGGAGCGCCGGGCTCGAGCGTCTCCTTTCCCATCACCGTAAGAGAAAGGCGGATTACCGAGAGGCCATCCGCGATTCTCCCGGAAAGACCTCCGCAGCCAAGCGGCCGGACAGACTTGAACTGCTGTTCAAGTGCCTCCCACTGTTCATCCTGATTCCAGACAAAGGGTTTGTTTCCGGCCCCCGCCGGCGGATCCGCCTCTGGAACGGGGATGAGGAGGAAGGCATAGAGCACCGCAACGCCGATGATCAATCGACGAATCAATGGGAAGTGTTTCATGGAGAATCGGGTCCTTCGGGCAGGGGATTGCTAGACCTTGCGCAGCGTGATGTCGTTGGAGTTCGCGAGTTGCCGGAGTTCGACCAGGCTCTGTTCGTCGATGCCGCCGCCGGTGATGATGACCTCATTGACCCGGATCTTCTGGGCGATCTTCGCAAGCTGACTTGGACTCCCGTGCACGGGAAATCCATAGATGAATACCCCCTCGAGTTCGGGATTTTTGTCGAGGAATCCAACCGGGATCGTCCCCGCCCCGTCGGACCGAAGAATCGATTGGAGGCAGGCGACTCCTTCAACATTTGCGCCATAGATGAGCGACCGCTTCTGCGATCTTCGCATTTGGATGGAATACCCGTAGTTCTGGAGAGAAAACCGCGTAAACATCACGTAGGAGAGAAGGATAAGGAAATAGAGGAGTAGAATGATCAGGTCGGCATTCATGGAAATCTGCTGGATGCCGACGAGGAGGAGTCCAGCCGCTATGACCGTGATGGCGACGGCGTTGAACAAACGGACGGAATCGTGGATCGTCAGCTTTCGTGTGAGCGGACGATAAAGTCCGGAGGCCCAGAAGATGACCAGCTGGACACCAGCCAGGACAGCGACCCTCGTGAGCAGATTGTCCCAATCCCCGAAAAGCCCTTCCCAGCCTTTCAGAGGAACGATCGCGCAGGCATACCCCACGGCAACAAACATGGTGTCGAGGAAGCTGTGAAACCACTCTTTGTGGAAGATCGACGTTTCGTACAGTGAGAGAAGGATGCCGTTGCGGAGTATCCGGATCTCACCATACCGCAGCAGGCGCAAACCGATCATTGCCGCCGTCGCCACAAACAGGACGACGAAGAGGGCCCCGTAACTCCTGGTTATGGTCAGCGCGAAGGCGCTGCATCCGAGGGCCGAGGAAATGACGTAAAGGAGAAGAACGGCATCGCGTTGTGACAGCCCCATAGCGATGAGACGGTGGTGGATATGGTCGCGGTCGGGCAGGAACATCGACTTGATCATCCAGAGCGGGGATTCGGCTTCGGTCTTCGTCGCCATGAACGATCGGAAGAACCTGCGGATCATCGAGAGGAGTGTGTCTGCAATGGGAAGCCCCAGGGCCAGCACGGGGATCAAAAGAGCAAACGCCGCCGAGCCTTTGGTTGAAGAGAGCATGGAGAGGATCGCCAGAGCAAAACCCAGAAAAAGGCTGCCGGAATCGCCGAGGAAAATCTTCGCAGGATGAAAATTGTACCGGAGGAACCCCAACGCGGATCCGGCCAGGATCATCGCCAGGAGTGCGGTTCCCAGGTCGGAACGGAGCGCCTGGATCACCCCGATGGTGATCGCCGCGATCACGGCCACGCCC
>DAIUKN010000593.1:0-1972 GCA_036848195.1 Bacteroidota bacterium | reverse complement strand
AATTCCTGCACCTCCTTCTGGAAGAGGGGGCTGAGGAGTTTCTTGAGACGAGGATGATTGGATGACAGAAAAACAAGTCCGTGATCCGCGAAAAGGAGGTTCATCCATGCGGCGAACGCGTGGTTGAATGTCCGTCCCTCGGCATAGCAGGAGTGCAGGCTCTGGACTATTCCGGCACGAAATTCCGTGACCGGCAGCGCCGCTTCCAGCGCCGCAAAGGTTCTGTTCAGGGACGCGTTGAATGCCAGCTCTCCGATAGGCCCGAGGTTCCTCTCCGGAACCTCCTCCCCATGAAGGTATTCGATCCGCGCAGGCCTGGTCTCGCTGTCCAGCACCGCAATGTGGTTCATCTCCGCAAAGTCATGATCCTCGCCCTCCAGCCAGAAGACGGGGACGAAGTCGTGGAACGGGAACTTTGACTTCAGCGATTCGGCCAGCTTTATTGCAGTAATCGTCTTGAAGATCGTGTAGAGCGGTCCCCCCATGAGGCTGACCTGCTGACCGGTCACCACCGCGAAGGTGGTCGGCCTCCGAAGGAGTGCGATCCGGTCAAACGTCGCTCCGGAGGAACCATACGTCTGGTTTTGCTCTTCCAGGACGTCCGCCAGCGTATCGCGATGTGCCTGGTCGAGGTCGATGGCCTGGATGACCTGCCCGAATGAGGTCGAATCGCGGAAGTTCCGGGAAAAGAATCCCGCTACGCTCCGGAAGTCGTACAGATAGTCGAAGTACAGATCAGAAAAACCGCCCGCAGAAGATGGAAGTTTTCGGTAATCGAGCAAGTCCATGGCGTTCGTGGAAGGGGAGGTGCGCAAATTTGTCGCAAGCAATATATGATTTCCGGCATGGAGAATCAACCCGGTTGCATGCGAAAATAGATTTGCATTGGAGGTCAAAGTTTTGTACTTTTGCAGAGATTTCCGATGGAAATCTCAATCGATTCTTGAGCTGGGGCACCGTAACACTCCTTCTTTCTCAAGGCGGGGCCGAGACCGGTCCTGTTTCATGGTCGAGACGCCGGCCTGGCTCCTGAAAAAATCGTACCGCGAACATCCGATTTGCCGTAACGCACTTGTTCTTTCAACACGAATCCTCCGCACGAACCTCCGGACCACTACCGGGCCCGCGGGAGCCACGTCTCCTGCTTGCCGGGCTCACTATCGCAATGCCTGAACGTGTCGCATGAAACCTTCCCAACTTGACTATCTTCTTCGGATCCGCCTGCCCATTGTCGTCTTCGTCGCGGCAGCCTCGTTCATTGCGACATACTACCTTTCAAGGGCCGAGAGGGACGGGGTCGGATATGCTCCGGTCCAGCCCGTGGCCTTTTCGCACAAGCTTCACGCCGGTACGATGCGGATCGGCTGTCAATACTGTCATACAGGCGTCACGGTCTCACCGCATGCCAATGTTCCCCCTGTCTCAACTTGCATGAACTGCCACACGGTCGCCAGAAAGAACCGGCCCGAGATCATCAAGCTGACGAAGTACTACGACGAGGGTGTGGCCCTTCCATGGAAGAGGGTGCACAAGGTTCCGGATTTTGCCTATTTCAACCACAGCGCACATGTTAACCGGGGGATCGACTGTGTTCAGTGTCACGGCAACGTGGAGAACATGGACGTCGTGAGCCAGGTATCGCAATGGACCATGGCGACCTGTCTGAATTGTCACCGGAATGCGCCGGAGATACTCACCGGAGTCCCTGGAATCAAGAAGGGTTCAGACAACTGCATCACCTGCCACCGATAGGAGCCGTTGTATGAGGAAGAGTACCGGAGTTGCCGATCCACTGAAGCGACGAACCTTTGTTGGATTTGCCGCCGCCCTCGCGGCCGGGATGGTCGCCGGCCCTTCGTGGATGGCTGCATTCGTCCGCGGGCCGGAGAAACCGCTCCCCGCAGAGGAAAGAAAGACGCGTGTCAGCATAAACCCCCTGGCCGTACCGAGAAGAAGGAAAGGCGCAAACACG
>DAIUKN010000592.1:0-1988 GCA_036848195.1 Bacteroidota bacterium | reverse complement strand
GTTATCGGAATGAGTCTTTCGATTACGTTATTACCGTCTGCGACCACGCAAAAGAAACCTGTCCTGTCTTCTCGGGAACGGTCCGGCACCGGCTTCACATCGGGTTCGACGACCCCGTAGGAGCGAGGGGAACGGAGGAAGAGGTGATGGCTGAGTTCAGGCGCGTGCGCGATGAGATCAAGGACGGCTTTCGACACTTCGCTGCCGACGTGCTGAAATCACCATCGGGCTGATTGAGCCATGACACAGTCAAAAAAGAGACTTTCGCCGTTTGAGCGGTATCTGACGATCTGGGTGGCCCTCTGCATGGTGGCGGGGATATTTCTGGGAAAGACCTTTCCGGGTTTTACGGACATGCTCCGCGGGATGGAGTTCGGCCAGGGGAGTCAGATCAATGCGCCGATCGCGGTTCTCATCTGGCTCATGATCTACCCGATGATGCTGAAGATAGATTTTACCAGCATTCTTCGCGTCGGGAAGAAACCCAAAGGACTCTTCATCACGCTTTTTGTGAACTGGCTGGTCAAGCCCTTTTCCATGGCCGTTATCGGCTGGCTTTTCTTCAAGCATCTTTTTCTGCCGCTCATCGGAGAGCAGCTGGCCGACCAGTACATCGCCGGGACCATCATTCTCGCAGCCGCTCCTTGTACCGCCATGGTCTTTGTCTGGTCATACCTGACAGACGGCGATCCCGCGTACACTCTGGTCCAGGTCTCGGTGAATGACCTCATCATGCTGGTCCTGTTTGCCCCGATCGTAACCCTGCTCGTGAGTGGAGCCAGCGCTCTTACGGTCCCCTTTCAGGTTTTGCTCTACAGCGTCATCACGTTCATCGTGATCCCTCTGGCCCTCGGGAGTCTGAGCAGAGCGGTCCTGATCCGGGTGAAAGGAGAGGCGTGGTTCACCGGGACCTATCTGAAGTTCTTTCACCCCGTCACTATCCTCGCGTTGCTTGCGACACTGATACTCATCTTCGCCTTCCAGGCCGACAATATCACAGGACGGTCCCTGCATGTCGTCCTGATCGCGATCCCGATTCTCATCCAGGTCTACCTGAACGCATCTCTGACCTACGGCCTCATGAGGATCTTCAAAGTCAGCCATGCGATCGCTGCTCCCGGTGCGCTGATCGGAGCCAGCAACTTCTTCGAGCTGGCCGTGGCGACCGCCATTGCACTGTTCGGGCCGGAATCGGGGGCGGCTCTGGCAACTGTGGTGGGCGTACTTGTGGAGGTGCCTGTCATGCTCTCCGTCTGTTCTGTCTGCAACAGAACGAAGCACTGGTTTCCAGCTGAGGCCCCGGCACACGAATGAACCGATCTAGGGAGGGGAATCGGCGTCTTTGATCCCGACAACCTGGACAACGTGTGCAATGCCGTTGTGGTAGACCCCCTCCAAAACGCTTCTCTCCGTTTCAATAGCGTGAATAAGGCGCAGGCCCGATAACTCCTGCTGGAGGTCATGAAGCGACACCAACAGATCCTCAGATGAAGGGCCTCCCGTGCCATATGCGAGTTGCCGGGGAGTATAGGCCTCCAGCACAAAAACGCCGCCCGGTTTGAGCCCGACAACCGCCGCGCGGTACAACCGAGTCCGGACATCCCGCGGGAGGTGACAGAAGATCGAGACAATTCCCTCCCAGCTTTCCGGCACAATCGCGAACTCGCCCAGGTCAGCAGTCAGTGTCGTTACGCGCACGCCCCGCTCAGCAGCCAATCGCCTGCACTTTTCGAGGCCGACATCCGACGAATCTACGGCAACGACTTCATATCCGCGCCTCGCAAGGAATGTCGCGTTCCGCCCTTCGCCTTCTCCGAGGGACAGAACTCTCCCGTGGGGAATCCGATCAACGACGGATGCGAGAAAGCCGTTGGGTTCGGTACCATACGCGAATCCCGGCTGACTGTACCGCTGGTTCCACATAGCGAGCATACCTCCTTCGTTGTTACGGCCGTCCCGTCAGCATCCCCTCCGGCATCTGGCCGTGG
>DAIUKN010000591.1:0-2011 GCA_036848195.1 Bacteroidota bacterium | reverse complement strand
AGTATCCCTTCAGGATCAAACTGAATCAGAATGAGAATCCATACGAACTCCCGACGGACATCAAGGAGGAAATCGTCCGGAAGCTGGCTGCTGCCCATTGGTCGCGCTATCCCGCCTTCGTTCCGAGAGAACAGATAGCAAAGGTCGCGGCTTTTGCCGGATGGCGACCGGACGGTACGTTGATCGGCAACGGATCCAACGACCTGCTTCAGCTTGTCTTCACCTGCACGCTCGAGCGAGGGAAGACCGCGGTGATCAGCCAGCCTACGTTTACCCTCTACAAGCTGCTGACGCGAAGCCTGGGCGCCGGTCTCTGTGAGGTTCCGATGACAGCGGGATTTTCCTTCGATGTCGATCGGATCATCAAGACCGCGCAAGAGAGCCGTGCGAGCATGGTTGTCCTTTGCACACCGAACAACCCGACGGGGAGCTGCCTGACGCGCGATGAAGTTGTGAGAATCGTCGAATCGACGGAATCGCTCGTGGTTCTGGATGAAGCATACGTGCAGTTCTCGGGCGAATCGCAGGTTAGACTGCTGGAGCAGTATGACCGTCTGGTTATTCTCCAGACATTTTCAAAAGCCATGGGTGCGGCGGGACTTCGCTTCGGATATGCCCTTGGTAACCCCGCGTTGATGCGCCAGCTCGACAAGGTCAAGCTTCCATACAGCGTCAACATCTTCACTCTGCTGGCGGCCGAGACTCTCATGGATCGCTGGGGGGACATCAGCTGGTGGATCGGGAAGCTCGTTGGTGAACGTGAACGGGTCCGTCAAGCCCTCAGCCAAATCCCAACAATTCGGGTTTACCCGTCGGGAGCGAATTTCCTTCTCTTTGAGACCCTGGTGAAGGGAGCCTCGGAGGTGTTTCGAGCCGTTGCCGGGCAGGGGATTCTCATCCGAGATGTATCCTCGTATCCCATGCTGGATCGGGGATTGCGGGTCAGCATCGGCACTCCGGAAGAGAACGACGAGTTCCTCACAGCATTGCGGAGCGTGGTATGAGCAGAACATCCCACATTGTCAGAAACACCGCCGAGACGCAGATCGAACTGGAGATGGACCTCGACGGCCTCGGCCCGATCTCTCTTGAGACCGGCGTCGGGTTTTTCGACCATATGCTGAATCACATCGCGCGACACGGAGGGCTCGGCCTCCGGCTGAAAGCAAAAGGTGATCTCCACGTTGACGAGCACCACCTGGTTGAAGACGTGGGGATCTGCCTGGGCAAAGCCATTGTTGAGGCCCTCGGTGACAAAAGGGGGATTGAGCGGTTTGGGGCGGCCTACATCACGATGGACGAAGCGCTGGCAAGGACAATCATCGATTTGAGCGGGAGAAGCTATTTTGTGTTTCACGCGGAATTCTCCCGTGAATCCATCCACGGATTCTCCCTCGAAATGGTGAAGGAGTTCTTCCAGGCGATCGCGGGCGAAGGAAGGATGAATCTCCACATCGCGCTCCTGTACGGGCAGAATGCCCATCACCAATGTGAAGCGATCTTCAAGTCGTTCGGCCGGGCACTTCGCGAAGCGGTTCGGTCTACCGGAGGGAGCGCCATCCCGTCGACCAAGGGGATCTTGTGATTACCGTCGTCGACTACGGCATGGGAAACTTGCGCAATGTTCGACGCGCCTTCGAGGAGATCGGGCATGAGGTTCTGGTCACCGCCGAGCCGGCAATGATTTCGGAGGCGGAAAGGATTGTTCTTCCAGGAGTAGGAGCCTTTGGGGAAGCGGTCCGGCGCATTGACACACTCGGACTCCGCGTCCCGTTGACCAACCACGTGATGGCGGGAAGACCACTTCTCGGCATTTGTCTGGGGATGCAGCTTCTCTTCGATCGGAGCGAGGAATCCCCTTCCGCAGTCGGTCTCGGGTTTCTCCCCGGCGACGTCGTGCGCTTCGGACCGGGCGTGAAGATCCCGCATATTGGATGGAACGATGTTGCTCCGGCGGGGGGCTCATCGGTTTTTGCCGCAGAAGAACAGAAGGCTTGTTACTATTTTGTCC
>DAIUKN010000590.1:0-2012 GCA_036848195.1 Bacteroidota bacterium | reverse complement strand
GCGTACTCGATGGGGTATGCTCTTTCGCATCTGCGATTCTTTGGCGTCGGTATCCAGGGACGTTTTCCAACGATGATCGTGTTAGAGGCGTGGTCGGCGCAGGGAGTCCATAATGTCTACGCAGACATGTTGATTCGCCATGGAATCATGTTCTTTCTCTTCTTCGTTTCGATGATTGTGTACACGATTGGCTCGTTCTTTCAGTTGTTGCGTCGAAAACAATCACTTCCCAGATCGTATTTTGTTCTGAAGTTGTCGGTGCTGGTCTACCTGCTTCTCTTCTACCTCGTGTTGTTCTACAACGCTACCTGGTTCAAGTTCGACTATGCGAAATTCAATTTCCTTGTGGTTCCGATTTTTGTCTTTGTGATCCGTTTCAAGCCCGAACATGTTTCGAAGCTTCTGGGGGAGAAGGAGAAAGAAACTGAAGGGGTTGCTGAAACGCCGGAGGAGGATGAGGCCGACGCGCCAGTCACTGACTTCGTAAAGGTGAGGGACACTTTCGCACATTCTCATAGGTAAGAACAGTTGATGAATCTGCCGAAAATCAGCATTGTGACACCGTCATTCAACCAGGCCGGGATGCTGGAACAGACTCTCCGGTCTGTTCTCGACCAGGGCTATCCCAACCTGGAATATGTGGTCATTGATGCCGGTTCAACTGATGGCAGTGTCGATATCATCCGGAAGTATCAGGACCGCCTTTCGTACTGGGTCAGCGAACCGGACCGCGGACATGCAGACGGCATCAACAAAGGTTTTGCCCACACCACCGGCGAGATCATGGCGTGGATCAACAGTTCCGACGCATACTATCCGTGGACCCTTGCGACGGTGTCGAAAGTCTTTTCGGACGTTCCTGAGGCCCGGTGGATCACCGGTGTGGCGAGCTACCTGAGTGAGGGGGTCAGCCCGGTAAGCGTGGCGCACGAGTACGCCAATGTGTATGATCTTCTGTCGGGCAAATATGGGTGGCTGCAGCAGGAGTCCATCTTTTGGAAGCGCAGCCTCTGGGATGACGCGGGAGGTCATCTCAATACCGACATCAAGCTTGCCTGCGATTTTGAGCTGTGGCTCCGTTTCTTCCAGAAGGCCCCGATCTACGCGGTTGACACAATCCTGGGGGGGTTCCGCTACCACGAGGACGGACGCGCGAAGACCCATAGGGCACAGTACCGTGGAGAGGCAGCCGAACATTTCAGCAAGTTCTATGAGTCATTCAGCCTGAGAGACCACCTGCGCGGGCAGTTGGTCGGAAGGACGAACAACCCGGTGGGAAGGGTTCTCCGCAGTACGCTCCGCCGGCTCGGCGCCATGCAATGGTACCGAAACCCGCGAATCGTCTACGATTATGATCACCATCGATGGGTGGCTGTGTGAGTGGCCCGAAGGATTTCGCTCCTGTATCGCCCCTTGTCAGCGTCATCGTCATCACCTTCAACAGGGCGGGGACGCTCGGGCGTGCAATCACCAGCATTCTCAAGCAAACATACCACGCCATCGACCTTATCGTTGTCGACGATGGATCAACAGACACGACGCAGGCTGTGCTGAATGGGATCACTGATGGCCGCGTCCGGATCTTTCGGCATGAGCGAAACCGGGGTATTGCCGCCGCACGGAATACCGGGCTTGATGCGATAAAGGGCGAATGGTTCACATTCGTCGATAGCGACGACGAAATTGTTCCAGAGGCACTTGAAACTTTGATGGCGGTTCCGGAAGCGGTCGACGCAGGAGTGTCGGAAATTGAATGTAATGGAGTTGATGCTGCGACCGGAATGTTCACGGGAGAAGGACTTGATCGCGACCAGGTCCTCGACGAAGCGACGATCGTCGGGAAAATGAAGCACGATCACTGGGGGATCATCAAAACGTCGCTCCTGCAGGGGGATCGGTTCAACGAGCTTCTTCCAGGGTTCGAAGACGTTCTCTGGACAAAAATCCGACGGCGGGCCAGGAGCTACTACATCCACAAAGCGCTGAAGATTGTCCATCGCGGCGGCGGCGGT
>DAIUKN010000589.1:0-2015 GCA_036848195.1 Bacteroidota bacterium | reverse complement strand
CTCGTTCAGGACGAAATGGTCCACACCGTGGAATTCTTCGTGCCGTGCGGTAAAGAGCGGTCCCCCCGCAACGACTTTTGTCCCCATCTCATTGCAGAGTGCGATGACCGCCCGGGCAGATTGCGCCTGGACGGACATCCCGCCGAGAAAAACATAGTCGGCCCACCGAAGATCCCGGGGCGTGAGCGTCGTCATATTGAGATCGATCAGCCTCTTCTCCCATTCAACAGGGAGGAGAGAAGCAACCGTCAGCAGTCCCAGTGGTGGTTGCCCGGCCCTTTTGGAAATGAAGCGGAGGGCGTGCTTGAAGGACCAGAATGTGTCCGGATATTCGGGGCAGACGAGAAGGATCTTCATACTGTACCTCTCCCCGGAGTAGGATCTTGATGAGCAGCGCTGCGAGATGCTCCTCTCGCCCGTTCAGGCCAGGTTCCGATCGAGAATGCATCCACCGCATCTCTCGCAATCTACACAACGGGATTCAAGACCACATCAGCCAAAAGGATGGAAAAGGGATTAGTCCCCCGGGTGACACTCGATGGCGATTCCATGGATTTGGCCTCACGTCGCACAGACTTTCCGCGCGGTATCCATTTGACCGGAAGAACAGGTCCCCATCCGGGAGAGGTTGAGATGGACCTGGAAGGCATAGACTCCTTTCCGGGTATCCCCTCAGGAGCTCCGAAAATAGAAGGATTCTGCGCACCCGGCCGGGGACCACGGTTGGGAGAATAAGCGAGAGAGTCTGATGGCTGATCGGCTTCGATCTCGTTTTCGCCGTTCCAGGAATAGTACTTGCTATTCATCCTGAATCTTTCATTATTAATTCATTGTACACCGAGTTAGCCTTGTTAAGCTCCTAGAGAAATCGCGACATTGGTGCATTACAGGCCAGGTCGCGATTTGCGTTTCCAAGACAGACTTCCGGATGTACATGGCCGCGTCCGCCGGTAGCGGGCTTACATTAACGGGAGGGTCTGTTCCATGGAAACAGGGACAGTGAAGTGGTTCAACGGAGCGAAAGGCTTCGGGTTTATTCAGCGCGAATCGGGCGAAGATGTGTTCGTCCATTTCAAGGAAATCGTCGGCGACGGGTACAAAACCCTGAACGAGGGCGATAAGGTGAGCTTTGAAGTGACGAAGGGGCCGAAAGGTTTACAGGCGACAAACGTTACCAAAGCATAGCTGTTCTTCGACCCAGCTGTTCGCTTCCAATCCCGGTCGGCACATGCCGACCGGGATTTTCTTTTCCTCAGGTTCCCTGCAGGCGAGGCGCTCTTCACACGACGTCGACCGTACCTCCAACCCACTTCCGCCGACGATCGCGTTGCCGAAGCGTTCGACTGATCCGTATTGATTTCGCAAGCCACCACGATCGAACGTCTACGCCATTCACAGAAGTCGCCGGAACAGCGCTAGGCAATGCGCAGGGGTGTGGGACCTGCTCCGGGCAGCTGCGCGACGTGTTGATAGGCAGGTTGCGAATTCTGAATTTTCTGGATCGCCGCGATTTCCTTCCATGTGGCACGGAGGCCGCGCGGACAGGGTGGAAGTTCGTGCGCGATCGCGCGATGCAACCCCGCAAGATTGTAACACGGCACGGCTGCATACATGTGATGCTCGGTGTGGTAGTTCATGTGCCAGTAGAGGAATCCAACCACGGGATTTACCGTAAACGTCCTGCAGCAGAGACGAAAGTCGGGGACGTTGTCCTGCAGGCCGATATGCTGCGTGTTGTTGCAGATGAAGAAGAGCCAGCTTCCGTAGAATGGAGTGAGGCTTGTCAGAACCGGCAGAAGCCACCATCCGGCATAGAGCGAAACGCCAAGTATCAGCGCATGGCCTGCGAGAAGGGCGCGTGCCCAGAGCATGGCGGGACCTCCCTTTTCCGGCCGATCTGCCGGGAACAGCGTGTTCTCCCATTCCCCCTCAAACCTGCCCCGTGCGTGACGCAGTGTGGTCTTCAGGACATCATAGCCACCGCGCAGGTTGAGGAACCCGATCGGCAGGAGCAG
>DAIUKN010000588.1:0-2034 GCA_036848195.1 Bacteroidota bacterium | reverse complement strand
GGATGTCGGGATTGGCCTTCACCAGCCCCTGCAGCTTGGCGAGCGTGGCGTCGAAGTTGTGCTGGAAGTTGCCCCTAACCTCCTCTATGGCAGGAGTGTGACGGTTGCTGGACTTCTTTCGGGGAAATGTGTATATTCGGCTCTCGAGGGGAAGAACTGCGGAGACCTTGTCGTGCTTCCGCCGGACATCCTCAACGCGGACGGTCTCTTCCTCGATGACAGCACGGTACAACAGGTTGAAGACAGGCTCGGCGTTCCCGTCGCCATTTTCGACGGACGATGGGCCGACGTTTTCACCAGATTGAGAAAGACAGGAAGGAGTCGCCGGTCGAGACCTTTGTTACCAGGTTACCCTCACGCTCAACAGGTCTAACAGTCTCCTGAAGGTCTGGTAATGGCGACAGTTCGCTGGTTCTTCTCACTGGCAATCTTGATCTTCCTTTCTCAGAACGCGCACTCTCAGCACGTCACGCCCATGTTGGAGACAGAGATCCGCACGGAACTCTTTGGGCTTCAACGGATCCCGGGCCCGGACACGATTCCTCCGCTTCTCCAGGATATCTCATCCGCGACAATGGCCAAGAAATCGGCCGGGCTCGCGGCGGTCTATTCCCTTCTTCTTCCCGGCATGGGTGAGCTCTACGCAGGCGGGTTTAACTCCGGGAAGTACTTCCTTCTTGCGGAGGGTCTCCTCTGGCTCTCGTACGCGGCCATCGACATCCACGCCACTTCACAGCGCGAGGACGCGAGGGTCTACTCCGTCGTTCACGCCGGCGTCGACCGGAGTGGAAAAGATGACCAGTTCTTCGTCAATGTGGGGAATTTCCCGAGCGTGGGCGAGTACAACGATAAGAAGCTCCGCGACCGCGAACCAGATCTGGTGTATGACCCGGCGGCGGGCTACAACTGGAGGTGGGACAGCGAAGCGTCGCGGCTGACGTTTCGCGACCAGCGGGTCGCAAGCGAAAACATGTTTAACAACAGAAAGTTCGTCGGTGCGGCCATTCTTGTGAATCACGTGGCCAGTGCCATCAATGCGGCCCGCGCAGCGATCGCCCACAATTCTGCACTCGATGAGGTCCTCGGCAATCTGCGATTCGATGCCCATATCCTCGGCGGCTGGGAAGGGGCGCACGGCGTCATGCTTACGGTTTCTCGGGGGTTCTGAAAACCTATGCGCGACATCAAGCTGGTGATCGAATACGACGGGACCGCTTTCGTCGGCTGGCAGACGCAAGCGAACGGCCGGAGCGTGCAAGAGGAAATCACGAAAGTGCTCGATCAGATCCTCCAAGAGCCGATCAACCTGATTGGGGCGGGACGCACGGATTCGGGCGTGCATGCACGCGGACAGGTGGGGGGGTTCCGGACAGCGTCGACGCTCGGTCTCGGGTCGATCCACAGCGGACTGAACGGCATCCTGCCAGAGGATGTCTACATCCGGTCGGTAGAAGAGGCCCCGGCGGGCTTCCACGCTCGCTATGATGCACGTGAACGGGTTTATCGCTACTTCATTTCCCTGAAGCCCACTGCCATCGGCCGCTTCTATCAGTGGTATGTGAAATACGACCTCCATCTTGCGGCCATGAACGGTGTTGCGGCGCAGATCGTCGGCGAGCATGACTTCGAATCGTTCTGCAAATACGAGGCCGACGTCAACCACTACCGCTGTACCGTTTTGCACTCCGCCTGGACGCAAACAGGCGACATGCTCATCTATGAGATTCGCGCAAATCGCTTCCTCCACGGGATGGTCCGGGCCCTCGTCGGGACGATGGTGGACGTCGGGCGGGGGTATACCCTCGAAGAGGGTTTTGTGGCAATCATGGAAGCCAAGGACAGGCGCAAAGCCGGCATGGCGGCCCCCGCGCAGGGGCTGTTCCTGGAGGAAATCATCTATTGAGCTGCCATGAGCGGCATTCGCACTTTCCTTGACGGTATTCTCCGCAAGGGTCGCCCTCCGGGGGCCCCGGGATCGTCAGCGACGCGCAAGAAAATTGCCCGCCTTCAGGTCCAAACGAGGACGGAGGACCA
>DAIUKN010000587.1:0-2034 GCA_036848195.1 Bacteroidota bacterium | reverse complement strand
CAAAGAGCTTCTCCTGATCCGCCGTCATCGGGATCTTTCGATTCCCCGTCACCGGCGCGACGAGAAGCATGTACGGGCTCTCTCTGTCCATCTGAAAATATTCGGACATCTTTTCGCGCAGCACCGAAGGTGCGAAAGGACGGAACGATTCGCGGAACTTGATCTTCAAATTCATGACCGACTGCATCTTCTTCGAGCGCGCGTCGCCAATGATGCTCCGGGCCCCGAGAGCCCGCGGACCGAACTCCATCCTCCCCTGGAACCAGCCGATCACCTGCTCGCCCGCGATCAGGTCCGCCACCCGAACCAGCAACTCTTCACGCGACAACCGGGTAAAGACCGCGCCGGCGCTTTTCAGGAACGCCTCGATCTGTTCATCGGAAAAAGCCGGGCCAAGATAGGAACCGCCCTGGCTGTCGCGCCTGCCGTCAACGGCTCGTTCATTTCCGAGATATGCATGCCAGGCAAACAGAGCCGCCCCCAACGCGCCTCCGGCATCACCCGAGGCGGGCTGAATCCAGAGATTCCGGAAACCGGCCTCGCGCAGGATTCTGCCATTCCCCACGCAGTTCAGTGCCACGCCGCCCGCCAGAACGAGGTTCTCCTCCCCCGTCTCGCTACGGACGTGACGGGACATGCGGAGCATGATCTCCTCTGTCACCTCCTGGAGCGACCGGGCGAGGTCCATCTCCCTCTGCGACAGTTTGGTTTCTGCCTCCCGCGGCGGCCCACCAAAGAGCTCGGCGAACTTCCTGCCGGTCATCGTAAGTCCGGAACAATAGTCGAAGTACTCCATGTTCATCTTGAACGACCCGTCCTCCTTCAAATCGATCAGGTGATCATAGATCGTCTGAACATACTTCGGCTCGCCGTACGGCGCAAGCCCCATGACTTTGTATTCAGCGGAATTGACCTTGAAGCCGGTGAAATAGGTGAACGCGGAGTAGAGCAGCCCAAGCGAGTGGGGAAATCGCTGTTCTCCCAGGATCGTTATCCGGTTCCCCTCGCCGATGCCATAGCTTGAGGTTGTCCATTCCCCCACTCCGTCCATGGTAAGAAAAGCAGCCCGGGCAAATGGTGACGGATAGAACGCCGACGCCGCGTGCGATTCATGGTGCTCAGTGAAAAGGATCGTTCCCTCATAGTCGATCGCGTCCCGGATCAAGGAGGGGATCCAGAGCTTATCCTTCAACCAGAGAGGCAAGGCCATCATGAAGGATCGGACTCCCCGGGGGGCATACGCAAGGTATGTTTCCAGGATCCGCTCGAATTTGACGAAGGGCTTGTCGTAGAAGGCCACCAGGGAGAGATCCGACGCCGTTATCCCGGCCTCGGAGAGGCAGTAGGCAATGGCCTGGGAGGGAAAATTGAAGTCGTGCTTTTTCCGGGTGAAACGCTCTTCCTGTGCGGCCGCAACAATCCGCCCATCGCGGACCAACGCTGCTGCTGAATCGTGGTAGTAGCAGGAGATTCCGAGAATGTACACCGGACGGCTGCTCACGGCGCCGGTCACATCTGGAACGACTTGATGTATTCGATGAGCCTCGTGCAATCCTCCAGGGTTTCCACCCTGTGCGGGCCCCCTCCCTGAACGGCGAGTTCCTGGTATTCCTGTATGCTCATCACGGAGAGCTGTCGTTTCCGGATCTGCTCAATGCTCTTCGCAGCCGAGGCGGCAGCCGATAGTGTCGTAACGAAAGGGATCTTGTACTCATAGGCGGTACGGCCAATGGCGTGTTCATCCTGACGCGAGACCTGGCCGAGGGGCGTATTGATGATCAGCTGCACCCATCCGTTGCGGATAATATCGATGATATTCAAGGTCCCTTCGCTCGCCTTCAGGACCGGCCGGTTACCGATACCGTGCTTCTTCAGGAATGCGGAGGTTCCCTCCGTCGCGATCACATTGAATCCGAGGCGGATGTACGACCGGACGATGTTCACGGACCGATCGTTCTTGTCATTGTCGTTCAGACTGACGAAGACCGTCCCCTTTTCCGGTAGCTGGCTTCCGGCGGCGATCTGCGCCTTGGC
>DAIUKN010000586.1:0-2046 GCA_036848195.1 Bacteroidota bacterium | reverse complement strand
CGGCAAGGTCTACTGAGGTATGACAACCGGACAAGCGCCGCTGAAGCGGTTACGGGTGCTATTGGCAGGAGGGGGGACGGGCGGTCATCTCTATCCCGCCATCGCGATCGCAGAAGAAATCAGACGGCGCCGGCCGGACGCAGACATCACGTTTGTCGGAACGAAGAACAGCATTGAAGCGCGAGTGGTACCGGCTCGGGAATTCCAGTTCGTATCGATCTGGGTCAGCGGGTTCAAGCGAAAAGTGCTGCTGGACATTCCGCTTTTCTTCATGAGGTTGCTGGTGGCATGCGGGCAATCCTTTGCTCTGATCAGGAGGCTGAAACCAAACGTGGTGGTGGGAACGGGCGGCTATGTGTGCGGACCGCCGCTCTTTGTGGCTTCTCTTCTGGGCCTCCCGACGCTGGTTCAGGAACAGAACAGCCTTCCGGGCGTCACAACGCGGATGCTGGCGTCCCGGATGATGGAAGTCCATATCAGTTTCGAAAACGCGAAGTCGCAGCTGAAGCGACTCGACAACGTGTTCGTCACGGGTAATCCGACTCGTGCTGCCATCGGAACCGTGGATCGCACAAAAGGGGCAAAGTTCTTCGGGATCGACCCTGCGAAGAAAACGCTCGTGGTTGTGGGTGGAAGTCAGGGAGCGGCTTCCATCAACAACGCCATGCTCGGCATCCTCAGGGAAATCCAGGCGATGCATCTGCAGCTCCTCTGGGTAACCGGATCGGATGATTTTGCGCGCGTGGAAGCGGCGGTCCTGGAGACACGAACGACGGGGATCATGCTCTTCCGCTATCTCGAAATGATGGAAAATGTCTACGCCGTAGCGGACCTGGCAGTCTGCCGGTCGGGAGCAACAACGATCGCCGAGCTGACGCGCGCAGGGGTGCCGTCGGTTCTCGTTCCGTATCCATTTGCGGCAGCGGATCACCAGACCGAAAATGCGAGAGCCGTTGCGGAGATTGGCGCCGCAATCCTGGTGCGGGACAGGGACATGGCCAAGACGCTGCTTCCGACGATCAGGGATCTCTTCGGAGATCCCGCCCGGCTCAAGGAGATGGCGGCAAAGGCGCGGACTCAGGGAGCCCCGAGGGCAACAGAAATACTGGCCACGGCGGTTCTCCGCCTGGCGGGAGCGTGAAGTGGGCGAACAGGAGAAGATCTTCAAATACAAGCTCGACTTCTACTACCTGTCGGCACTGATCTACCTCGTGACACTGATTCTCTACGGGGGGATCCGCGGAAATTTTGTGGAGAAGAAGTTTGAGTACGTGTTGAACGATCCGCTGATGTACGTGATCATCCTGTTCGTGCTCATGTCGTTCGTTGTGCTGGCGCTTAACGCACTCCAAAACCGGCGGCTGATCGTTCTTGAAAACGCCTTCATTTTCAGGAACCGTTGGCATGAGCGGCGGATCAACCTGAGTGACATCGAGTGGATGCATATCGGCCGGGAGCCCCGGGTGCAGACCGGCGGCCGGTTCCAGATGATCGTGGTAAAGCTGAAAGGGCGCCGGCGGTACTTCCGGATCCGTGTCGGACGGTATGAGAAAGAACGGGATCTCATTCAGGAGATGCATCGCCTGGCGGCACACGTGCCAAAAAGACGCCGGGCACAATGGAAGAGGCCACGATTCACCGATCGGTAAGAGGCTGACCGCTTCGGTGCAAGAGAAGCTGCTCTCCCGGCACAGGCCCGTTGTGCCGATCGAGGAGGGTACCCAAGCAGGGGCACCGGGAGCGGCAAAGACACTACAACGAATCACGGTACCACAAGACGGCAACTGGTGTTCTCCTCAATCAAAAAAATACATTTCGTCGGGATTGGCGGCATCGGGATGAGCGGCATCGCCGAAATTCTTATTGACGAGGGATTCTCGGTCACCGGATCGGATCGCGCGGCCAGCGATAACACCGAGCGGATGAAAGCGCTCGGCGCCACCGTGTACATCGGCCATGACGCGAAGAACCTTGAGTCCGATGTTGATGCCCTTGTATACTCATCGGCCGTTGCGCTCGCGAACCCGGAGGTTGCCGCCGCGCTAC
>DAIUKN010000585.1:0-2064 GCA_036848195.1 Bacteroidota bacterium | reverse complement strand
GACGAGGCCGGGGCGAGAGCTCCCAGCGGAGTGTACGTGTACCGTTTGACGGCCGGTTCGTTTTCCGCGAGCCGGAAGATGCTGGTGGTGAGATAGCACCCGCTTCTTTTCCCACCCCGGCTCTGCATCCTGGCTTTCTTCCCTCTTCTGTCTTGGAATATTCCCCCGGAATGCTAAATTTGTGATGATGCAGAGAATTTACCTGGACCATACCGCGACCACGCCGCTGGACCCCCGGGTCCTCGACGCGATGCTCCCCTTCTTTTCCGGGACGTTCGGCAACGCCTCATCCGTCCACTGGTACGGGCAGGAGGCTCGGGCGGCGCTCGAGCGTTCGCGCGAAACCATCGCCAGGGCAATCGGCGCGGAGCCGGGAGAGCTCTTCTTCACCAGCGGCGGGACCGAATCGGACAACCTGGCAATCATAGGGGTGTTCCGTGCGGCGTCCAGGAAAGGGAAAAACCATCTGGTGACATCGGCGGCAGAGCACCACGCGGTCCTGGAACCGTGCGAGTTGCTTTCAGAAGAGGGAGCCACGGCAACCGTTCTGGCTCCGGACAGGAGCGGACGGGTCGACCCGGAAATGGTGGGGGGCGCGATCACGGATCGGACCTGCCTTGTATCAATCATGCACGCGAATAACGAGGTGGGGACTATCTCACCGCTCGCTGCCATTTCGGACGTTGCCCGTGCCCGGGGGGTTCTTGTCCACAGTGACGCTGTGCAAACGGTGGGAAAGATTCCAGTCAGCGTCAAAGATCTCGGCATCGACCTGCTGACATTTTCCGCGCACAAAATCTACGGACCGAAGGGGATTGGTGCGTTATTTGTCCGGAGGGGGACAGAGCTTGAGACTCTTCTCCATGGGGGCGGACAGGAGAGAGGGAAGCGGCCCGGCACGGAAAACGTTCCGCTTATCGTCGGTTTCGCAAAGGCCGTTGAGATTGCTGTTGGCGAGATGGAACAGGAATCGGTTCGGCTCAGGAAATTGCGCGACATTCTGGAGCAGAGAATTCAGAGGCAGTTCCCCGAGGTGATCCTCAACGGTCATCCCTCAGAGAGACTCCCGCACATTGTGAATATCTCCTTTGACTCTCAGAGAATCTCGCTGGAAGGGGAGATGCTGCTCTTGAACATGGACCTTCGGGGAATTGCCGTCTCCAGCGGTTCGGCGTGCACCTCGGGGAGCGTGCAACCGTCACACGTTCTGCTGGCGATGGGGCGTGATCCGGCAACGGCCCGGGCCACGCTCCGGTTTTCTTTCGGCAAGAGTAATACTGAAAAGGATAGTGATGCGGTTATGAGCGCGCTGGAGGAAACGATCAAGCAGATGCGCGGATGAAAACACGGAATGAATTCCGCGCTACGCTGTTGTCCCGCCGAAGCGGCGCCTCTCCCATTCCCGCAAGACCAACCCGTATCGCACCCCGCGCTCGCTGACGGTCACCTCATCGAACCGGAAATGCTCCATGACTTCCCGTAGGATGAGTGATCCTGCAACGATGACATCGGCACGGCCGGTCATGACCGGCGAGAGGTTCAGAATCATTCCCGACGGCATTCCTCGCAGTGTCCGAAAGAGGGAGTTGACCGAGTCCGTCGTCATTCGATAGTTCGTCACAGTGCGCACGTCGAATTCCTGGATCCCCTGCGCCAGGAGCGCAAGAGAGGTTGCTGTGCCGGCCACCCCGATCAATCGGGAACCGGCGAATTCAAACCGTCCGGCCCGGGCGAGCTGATCCTCCACCGTGTCGATGGCAGCCTCAAGTTCCGGGTGTGTTGGTGGATCGTGCCGGAAGAATCGCTCCGTCAGTCGTACCGATCCTACGTCGAGGCTGATCTTCTGCTTGATCGTCTGCCGGTCGCCGACAATGATCTCAGTGCTCCCGCCGCCAATGTCGACCACCGTTGCCTTGTCGGTCTCCGGGACGCCGCTGATCGCTCCGCGGTAAGCCCAGAGTGCCTCCTCCTCGCCGCCGAGCACTTCGAGATCCCAACCTGTGCCGGCCTTGATCCGGGAAGCGAGGTCATCACGGTTTGCCGCATCGCGGGCGGCGCTTGTGC
>DAIUKN010000584.1:0-2072 GCA_036848195.1 Bacteroidota bacterium | reverse complement strand
CCGGGCGGGGGCCCACCAGGCTCATATCCCCAAGGAAAACGTTGATCAGCTGGGAAAACTCGTCGAATTTGAAATTACGGATGAAACGGCCGCTCCGGGTGACCCGGAGGTCGGTCGTACTGGTGGATGCGGCGCCCTTTCTCTCCGCATCCGCGACCATGCTGCGGAACTTGTAGATCTTGAATGGACGGCCATGCCGCCCAACCCTCACTCCCCGGTAAAAAACCGGTCCGTGAGAGTCGAGCTTGATCGCAAGTGCAAGGAGCAGGAAAAGAGGACTCAGAAGAAGCAATCCGATCGCGGACAGGACGACATCGACGAACCGTTTGACCATAACGTCAAAACCGCCGGATTGGCGAGATAACGGATTGCATGATCACCTTGGGTTCGTCGCAACACAATAGAGAACCTTGTGCATCCGGTCGGGGCGGTCCGCGGGAATGGGAACAGGATCCACATAAGGAACCATCCCCGCGACAATCTCGGCCGGCATGGGGACGAGGGAGCCGAACACCAACCTTTTCAGCATCTTTTTCCCCGCCATGGTCTTTGGCATGAGTCCCGAGTTCGCCACGATTTTCTTGACTGGCCGAAGGATCCGTTGGCGCCGCGAAAGGCTGTCCATCGGCGTGTTCCCGAAGAATGTCGCGTCAAATCCATATCGTCGAAAGAGGTCCTGCAATTCGGAGACGCCATAGTAGGTATTACTATGTGGGCTGGGGTTGAAATCATAAAGATCCTTGTTCGCAGTTGCGATCAGCACCTTCCCGCCGGAACGCAGCACCCGACGGCATTCGGAAACGAATCGTTCGGCGGAGGGGAGATAGTAAATCGCCTCGAACAGGATCACGACATCGAACGAGCCGTTTTCGAAAGGCAACTGCTGGGCATCAAGCTGCTGAAACTTTATCCGTTCGCCATAGTGGGCGCGGGCGATCCCGAGGATTTTTTCCGAATAGTCGCCGGCTCGATAACTGCTCGCCAGCCCGGCAAGATACCCCGCACCCTGGCCGGTGCCGCAACCCAACTCCAGAACATCTTTTCCGTGGCAATACGTTCCGGCCCAATAGTAGCGTTGACACATCCGGTCAACCTGCTCGACCGCTACATCGTCCCCTGCCAGTTCCGTTACGGAAAGGTAATCATTCGACATAGGGAGTTGTGTTATTTCTCTTTAACAAGTTCAAATGTGAAGATCCACGCCATGAGTCGGATCAGGGGAATCCTTGTGAGGGCACGGTCGATCCAGTTTAATACAGGCAGCAGCGGCCTCATGTAGGGCACCAAAACGCTCGTGATGTGCCAATACCGTACCTCACCCACAGTGAAAAACCGACTTGCGTACGCCACATCCCTGAGGCTCAATATGTGGTTCTTCTCCCAATCGGTCCGCATATCCGGCGTCAGATAACGGTACAGCCTGATCGCAGGGTTGTAATCGAGCGCTTCCACGGCGAGGATACGGCCCCCGGGAGCCAGGATCCTCTGGAGCTCCGGTAAAGCGCATGAAAGATCCAAGTGGTGGAGCATGCCGCTACAAAGGACGCGGTCGATGGATGCAGCGGGAAGGCGCGTGTTTTCGGCATCGGCCTGGAGAAAGAAGGTGTTTCCTGCAACCCCTTCCCGGGCGGCATCCTGTCGGGCATTTGCCACGGAAACCGGGCTGATGTCGATCCCGACAGAGAGGGCCGCACCGGCTTTTGCGGCCTTGATCGCATAGCTCCCGTTGCCGCAGGCGTAATCCAGAAAGATCCGCCCCCTCGCCTCCCGGGCAACCCAGTCGTCCACGTACTCCTTGGACATCGCCGTGGCGGCATAATACTTCCGATTCCCGTAGATTTTCTCGAAGGTGTCCTTATCGAGCGCCCCCTCTTCCAGCCGGTCCCGGTACTTGTCGTGGAATTCAAGCTCTTTCCGTTTTCGGTCGTCGAGCTCCGCATGCCACTCCTCGCTCGGGATGGCCTCGATTTTCCGAAGGCATTCGATGAAGCCCTGAATGTCCGCCGCAGAACGCGTCACCACCGCCATATCAATTCCGCACCGGTTCAACGGCATTCGCTCAATTCCAATCC
>DAIUKN010000583.1:0-2084 GCA_036848195.1 Bacteroidota bacterium | reverse complement strand
GAGGGAACTCGAAGGGCCTCGATCCGCTAAAGCAGATCGGGACCTTGTCCGCGAAGCGGGCGGGCAGATCCCAAATCCCAATCATGTGACGCTGGTTGTTATGGACGTTCTTGGACGGGTGGTGTCTGTTCTGGTGAATGAGGAGAAGAATCCCGGGTTCCACGAGGTCAGGTTCGACGCATCGAATCTCGCAAGCGGAGTCTATTTCTACCGTATTTCTGCAGGCACATTCGTTGATACGAAGAAACATTTGCTCTTGCGCTGATTGGGACGCGTGACAAGAATGCGAACAGAGCCCCGGCCAATCGGCCGGGGCTGGTTGCGTCAGCCTTCGAGCCTGCGGGCCGGTGTCCGGCCGCTCGTTGTAACCGCCGTGCCGTACGAAATGGCGTTCGATGCCCGGCAGATATTCCCTATCTCATCCTCTTGATATTGACTCCCGAATACTATTGTATTGTGGAGCATTCAAATCACGACATCCAATCATTCAGGAGTCACAGAGCTATTCGGAATTGTTACTAGAGCTGTAGACTAGTCCAACGTCGCGAGTGCTCTGTGAATTCCGATACTTCTCTTCTCTTGCAGCAGGCCGGTCATTCTGACCGACGGTTCCCCAATACTCACTCCGCCGCCGCGTGTAACTCTTTCTTAACCAAACGATTAAACCCATTCCCTCCCCGGATTGTCAAACCGACCGGGAAAGGCCTTCAACCTGCAATCACATCTGGAGAGAACCGTGGATAGGAAGGAATTCCTTTCAATTCTTGGGCTGGGTGCTGCGGCAGTTGCATGCAGTTACTGCCTGGAGGGGTGCAAGACTGGTGATAACCCTGTGGGCCCACCTACAAATGTCGACTTTACCCTGGACTTGACGAACCCTGCGTATTCAGCTCTGAAGGCCAACGGCGGATATCTGTACAACGCTGGCGTGATTGTCGCACGCACCTCGACAGGGACATACGTTGCCGTGAGCCAGGCCTGCACGCATGCCGGAGCAAACGTGGAATTTGCGGGTGGGAGCAATCAATTCCAGTGTCCGGCACACGGTTCAATCTTCGCTTCGGATGGTTCTGTATTGAGGGGTCCGGCCAGCAGTCCGTTGGCGAAGTACAATACGTCCCTCTCCGGGAATTCGCTTCGCGTCTATTCCTAGAGTGTTTGCTGCAGATTTCCTTCTCTCGGAAAGGAGAGACCATGAAGCGTCTCACGTTCTTCTGTTTTCTCACAATGGCCTTTTCCAGCCAGCTGGCTTGGGCGCAGGATTCGATCCCGCAGCCGGTGCGTTCGACGACTGAACTCAAGGGAGCCAGCTTCGGAGAGCCGCGGAGCCTCGTCCTGCTCCCAGATGTCGAGAGTGTTCAATTCACCGGCACTGATTCTCTGCAAGATCAAACCCTCCCGGCACCGATGAAGCCAAAACTGCTCCCCGACAAGATGAGTTTTATGGAAAAGGGGCTCTGGGGTGAAAACGGTTTTCTCCGGGGCATCGGCATTGCCTCGCCACTTACCCCGGAGGCACGGAAGAACGAGCTTGCGCTGCGACGGACTATGCTCTCCATACATCAGATCGGGGGGTTTGTGACGTTGGGACTGATGGCAACGACTGTCTATTATGGCCAGAAGTACCTGAACAACGCCCAGCGGAGCGATCGGGACATGCACCAGACCTTTGTTCTGGCAACGATTATCTCGTACTCGGCCACGGCACTGATGTCCGTCTTGTCGCCACCGCCCCTGATCCGAAGGGATGAAGTCAGCACGACGACGATTCACAAGACTTTGGCTTGGGTGCACGTTGCGGGAATGATCCTGACGCCCATTCTTGGAAAGGCAATCAATAGGAGGGGCGCATCGTACTATGATCAAGCGCGTGTCCACCAGATCTCGGCGTACGCCACTACGGCTGTCTTTGCCGCTTCCATGATTGTCATCACATTCTGAGAGGAGAACCGTGATGAAAGCGTCAACGTTTGTTTGGCTTTGTATTTTCACGGCACGTTTTGCCCTTGCTCACCCCGCACACCTCTCATCAATCACCGACGAGTCTTCGATGACCTACCGGCTTGTCCATCCTCTGCACAAGA
>DAIUKN010000582.1:0-2096 GCA_036848195.1 Bacteroidota bacterium | reverse complement strand
CCCGCCAGACGGTGCAGGCGGACCGCCCTGTTGTTGTAACCCAGGCCCCGCCAGGCGAGGACTACCTGGGCCTGTGGGGCGGACGCGAGCGAGTGGAGCGTTGGGAATTTGCCAAGGAACTTGGGGTAGAGCTGAAGTACGCGGCTCACCTGCGTCTGCTGCAGCATGATCTCCGAAACGAGGATCCTGTAGGGATCCCGGATGTCGCGCCAGGGGAGCCGCCGTCGGTGGACCCGATACCAGCGCAGAATTCGCCGTGCCAAGGCGGTTTCACGCCTGCTGTCGGCAAAACCCCCGTTACCCGACCTGCTTTGCATTCCCCATCTCACGATCCAGGAGCAGCGCCACCGCTTCTCTGTTTCCCTCGAGGGTATCCATCGTCCTCAACTCGGCTGGCGTCACCCACCGGATCTCCTCAAAGGCGTGGTTGACCGGATCGCCTCTGAATGAAGATATCAGATAATAGGTTATTCGAAATGTTCCGTCGCGCTTAGGGTTTGCCGTCCCCTCAGCATACGTCCACTCCTGTTGGTGAAATTCACCGTCCGGATCAGCTTCAATGGCAAGTTCCTCGCGGAGTTCGCGCACCAGCGCCTGACGGGGCGTTTCGCCAGGCTCGATCTTACCCCCCGGAAACTCCCATTTCAGAGGGTAAACGGCACTCCGCTTCCGCCTGCAGACCAAAATCTGCCCGTCTTTCGAGATGATTCCAACGGCAACGTGCTTCATCAAAAGAAGGTACGGAAAATGCAGACAAATGACAAAATGCGCGAGGGGGGGGAAGAACTCAGGAAATGCGGGCGGGGCCCGGGAGATCCGCCTGGATGAGCTTCCGTGCCGTGCGGATGCCATTCCTTGGACGAACGACAGATGTGCCAGGGACGTAAATCACGGTCATGATTTCCGCGCCGTTCTCCGTCCAGGATTCCCGGAAGCGCACGGGAGCCCGACTGATATCAACAGCGCAATCGAGGAGTTCGGATCTGTTGGGAGTGAATGCTTCGAATCTGGGGGTCGTCGGTACTCCCAGCCGCTTACCCTGCACCATCGGGATGAAACTCCTCATACAGGTAATTGTGGGTCATCCCGTCAATCCGGATGTCCTGCATCTCGACATCCATCAGTTCTTCAGCGAGGAAGCGGTATTTCTCAGCCGGCGAGACTTCGTGTCCGAAATGAACGATAATATCGTTGGCATCAAGCAAATTCAAGACCAGATGCAGCTCTTCCCCCAGCTTTCCCTTCGGGATCTCGCCAAGCGGACGCAAGACCGGGTCTCCGACGAATTTCCGGACAGTGGTAGTTTCCGCAGATTCGAACTTCTGTTCGAACTCCTCGATGTTGCTGAGCCACTGGCTCTCGATGTCAGGAGGGAGCTTCGGATCGCCCGCGAGAAATGTGGCGCCGTACTTCTGCTGAAGCTCTGATTTCTTTGCCTCATTCAGGGCGCGTTGGATGCTGTCGTCATTCATAGGCATAGATGTCCCTTTGGCAAATGTGGTGGGATCTGGATAGGACGCTCTGCGAACCGAGTCTCCTTTCTGGTATTACACGTCCTGGCCAGGAATTACGATGATCGGAAGAGAAAAAGAGGCGGGGGGGAGAACTACTTTCTCACATAGTCAACAAAGGAGAATCCATCGTGGTCGGACCGGGATGTCATGACAAACGAATCCTCCAGCACCTGCTCGTAAGGCGGGAAAAACGTGTCTGCATCAACTTCCCTTTCCACGAGCGTCAGGTAGAGCTCGTCCGCCTTTGGCAGCGCTTCCTTGTAGAGTCTTCCGCCGCCGATCACGAAAACCCGCTCATCGCCGGACAGGGCGACGAGGGCCTGTGAGAAGGTCGGATATGTTTCCACGGCGGGAAGGCTGCGCGCGGTGACAACGATGTTTCTGCGGTTCGGAAGAGGGCGTCCGATGGATTCGTATGTCCTGCGGCCCATGATGACCGCGTGCCCGGTTGTGAGTCTCTTGAATCGTTTGAGGTCTTCCGGGATATGCCAGGGCAATTTGCCGTCAATTCCGATGGCCCGATTGCGGGCGATGGCGACGACGAGGGCCAGTTTCACACCGCGACCTCGAATTTGATCGGCT
>DAIUKN010000581.1:705-2101 GCA_036848195.1 Bacteroidota bacterium | reverse complement strand
AGGTTGTACGCCCGCGAGAAATCCCTGTGGGTGGCCTCGCCGTCGTTGCTGATCCCCACGATGAGCGCCCCGAGGTCCGTCACCCTGGTGAAGTTGTCACGGTAGGAGCACGCCTGGCTCGTGCACCCCGCCGTGAAATCCTTGGGGTAGAACGAGAGAACGACAGACTTCTTCCCCCGAAATTCGCTCAGTCGGAAATCTTCGCCGGTGCTGAGGCGGGCCTGGAAATCGGGGGCCACATCACCTTCGCGAAGGAGTGAGAAACTCTCCATGGTCATCCAGGATGCTCCTGAGGCCAGAACAACGGCGAGCGCAATCAGTGCTGTCCGGAAGCGGTGTTTCACAGGGGTGCCGGGCGCCAGGCCTGAGGATGTCGACAGCGGGCCAGGAGGATTGGTGGCCGGAGTTTATTCTTTTGAATACTCGACAATGGAGAAAATGTCGTACCCTTCAAGTTGCTTGCGCCCGGAGAGGAATGACAGCTCCACCAGGAACGCGAGTCCGACAATTGCGCCGCCGAGCTTCTCCACCACCTGGCACGCAGCCAGCATCGTACCCCCCGTTGCCAGAAGGTCATCCAGGATGAGCACACGCTCGCCGGGCACGATTGCGTCAGTGTGGATCTCCAGGGCGTCGGTTCCATATTCCAGAGCATACTCCTGGCGGATCTTTTCCCCCGGTAACTTGCCCGGTTTGCGGACAGGCACGAATCCCGCACCCAGCCGGTATGCCAGCGGGGCGCCCAGGATGAAACCGCGCGACTCTATGCTAACCACCTTTGCTATACGGGAATCCGCATAATGATCAAACAGCACGTCCACCGCCTCACGGAATGCAGCGCCGTCCTTGAGCAGTGTCGTGATATCGCGGAAGACGATCCCCTTCTTGGGAAAATCGGGGATGCTTCTGATCCGGTCCTTCAGTGTCGCGCGCATAGGCTCTTCTCACCACTCCATCTTCTGTTTCGTCAGGAAAGCCTGCACCCCGTTCCGGCAGTCGGCCGTCATGCGGGCCGCCGCATTCATGTTGGCCGCGAAATCGAGTGCGTCGACGAGGTTCAGACCGTGCAGCTTTGAGAGAAGCTCCTTACAGAGCCCCATAGCACTCAGGCTGTTCTCTTTCACCAGCTCATCGGCGAGGGCGCCGGCCGTTTTTTGAAGCACCGACTCGGGGACCACCATGCTGACCAGGCCGAGCTGCCTCGCCTCGTCTGCCCCGATCGAGTTCCCGCGGACCACAAGCTCTCTCGCCCTCCCCTCTCCGACACGTTTCACCAGAAAGACCAGCACGACTGCAGGTATGAAACCGATACGAACCTCCGGATAGCCAAACACGGAATGCTCGCGCGAGGCGATGACAAAATCGCAGACGGTTGCCAGTCCGCAGCCGCCGGCCA
>DAIUKN010000581.1:0-695 GCA_036848195.1 Bacteroidota bacterium | reverse complement strand
CTTGAGGTCCGCGCCGTAGCGCATAGCCCAGTAGGCAATGACGGGTTTGCGGAGTTCAGCCACGATGCGAAACAGATTGGCGAGGCGGAACGAGTCGGCGCGGTTTTCTTCCAGGTCAAACTGCGAAACCCGCGCAAGGTAATCCAGGTCGACGCCTGCGCAGAATGCCGGACCGTTACCGGCCAGCGTCACAACCTTTACCGCAGGATCCTTCCCCGCCATCGAGAATGCGGTGGTCAGCTCCTTGATTGTGACGTCGTCGAGCGCATTGCGCTTATCGGGGCGGTTCAGCGTGATGGTCGCTTTCCGCCCGCCGGTCGCATAGAGGATCCGCGTGAATTCCATATAGGCCCAAAATAGAGAGAATCGCCAGCAAAAACAAGTTGTTGCCGGGGCAAAAAAAATCCCGCCGCACGAAGCGGCGGGATCGGAATGACCTGCGAGAGTACGGCCACTCCAGTGTCTCTGTTGACCGGGCGGAATCAGACGTCGTAGTAGAGTCCGAACTCATACGGATGGGGTCGTATGGCCATTGGCTTGACCTCTTTCTCTATCTTGTACGAGATCCACGCATCGATGACATCCGCTGTAAAGACATCGCCACGGAGGAGGAAGTCGTGGTCACGCTCGAGCGCACGGAGGGCCTCGTCGAGCGAGCCCGGCGTGGAGGGAACATTCTTCAGCTCTTCCGGCGC
>DAIUKN010000580.1:0-2142 GCA_036848195.1 Bacteroidota bacterium | reverse complement strand
CGTGGGGGTTCAAGTCCCTCACCCTCCGCTAGTTTGTCCCCACCCCCGCATCCTCCCCTCGGGATTCAGATAACGGGAAGAGAGGTTCTTCATGGAGAATATCGCAATGCACCCCCTGTTGTTCGCGATCCTGTTTGTCATGCTCGGTGGGCTTATTGCCGCCGTCGTGTTCCTGGTTCTTCGCAGGCCGGGGGCGGGGACCACCGTAGTCTATTCCAGTCTTGAGAGGATGCGGGCAATCGGCCACCTCTCTGCATTCAAGGCGTACACGAAGGAAATCGTCACGGAAACCAACCACCCGTGGGGGGAAACGGGGTCGAAATATTTCTCCTGGGTTCTCTCGAAGAAGAAGCTCGCAATCATCTTCGAATTTGAGGTCGATTTCAGGTATGACTTGCGAAGCTCGGACTTCCGCATCGCCCAGACCGCTCCGGGGCAGTACATCATCAAGATGCCGCCGTGCCTTCACGAAGTTCACATCCGCAACATCCGCTTCTATGACGAACAGCGGGCGCGGCTGTTTCCCTGGTTCCTACCAGAGATCCTGAACGGTTTCTACGTCAAGGGCTTCACACCAGAGGACAAGAACAGGCTCCTGGACGCCGCAAGGGAAGAGGCTCAGCGGAACGCAATGGACCTGATCGGCCAACTCGAGCCCGACGTTCAGAGGTCGGCCGAAGCGACGTTGCAGTCCATTGCGCGGACCCTGGGTGCAGAGAAGCTTGAGTTTGTGTTCGCCCCCCAGGTTGACATTCGACTGAATGTCGGCATCTCCAACACTGTTGCGCTCGAGAACAGCGAGCAGGCATTGACGATTTCCGGAGCTGCGGGACGGTCCGGACGCTGACATCGGAAAGACATTGCTGGAGAGCCATGCAGACCCTAAAGGATCCTTCTCGTCGATACCGCCCTCCCGGGCTTACAGTCTTTGCACTCCTTAATCCTATTGCTCTCCTTGCAACGGTTGGTTTCTGGGGTTTAGTCTATCTCAAGCGTCTCGTGCCGTTCCCCGGCGATCTCAGCTCTCTACCGGAACGGGCCAATGCTGCCGTAACATATGGATTTATGATCGGAGATCTACTCTACTCTGTTCCTCTCCTCTTCCTGGCAGCGATCGGGATCTGGCGCTTGCGTTTCTGGGGATGGACCGCAGGGCAGATGGCCAACATTCTCTGGCTTTATTCCATGACTGTAATACTCTTCCGGGACGCCCACTCGGCTTTCTCACCGGGCGGACTCCTTTTCGCCCCGTTTGCGCTCGTCGCACTTTGGGCAATCCCATACCTGTGGGTCAAACGTGGGCTGTTTGGCATTTCAGTCGTTGAAAAGCCCTGATCTGACCAGGGTTTGTGTATTGACATTCATCTTGCCTCGAGGTAGATTTCCCTTGGAGTAGGGCGGAATAGTGGTTGTACGCGGCTTGCCCTGAGTCGTTGCTGTTCACTCGCGCCCGCCTGGGCCTGGGGAGGGTCTCCAGGGGGCCACCCGATCGCTCCTGTGATCCGCTTCGACCTTCGTTTCTGACCGGGTTGTCAGATACGCAGGGTGCCGTCCTTCTTCGCCCAGTTCATTTTACATGAGCTCCAGACAGTGAGTGTCATTGCGCCTGAGGGGACACCCTCAGCAAGCGCCGTATCACTCACGATGCTTCGGATGCATCAGGTCCGTAACGCGGGATCGGACAGAGGTAGAATGAAAAGCAATCTTGCACGGTGGTTTTCTCTCTTGGCCTTCGCACTGGCGAGCACGGGTTTGGCGCTCGCGCAGACCATCGTGGCCACTCCGGCCTCGCTTCCGGACTTTGGCAGCGTCCAGGTTGGGAACAACTCCGGGTCAACAAGTTACACGGTCTCGGGTACCGGGCTCACGGCTAACATATTGATCACGGCACCGCCAAACTTCCAGGTCTCGACAGACAATAGTACCTTCGGCTCCTCAGTCACGCTGATTCATTCTGGAGGGACGGTTGACCCGACTACGGTTTACGCGCGCTTTAGGCCCCTTTCGGTCGGCCCGCTGGGGGGGGACATAACTCACGAGAGCGCGGGAGCACCAACTAAGAATGTAGCTGTCACGGGGACTGGGACGGCGCCGCCGCCAACTGTCACTACCGGCGCGGCAACCAGCATCACGACAACGAGT
>DAIUKN010000579.1:0-2153 GCA_036848195.1 Bacteroidota bacterium | reverse complement strand
GAATCTCGTGGTTGTCAATTCTGTCTGCGGCTGTGCCGCGGGCAAAGCGCGCCCCGGGATCGCCATGGCGCTGCGACAGTCGCCGGCGAAACCGGATCACCTGACGACGGTGTTTGCCGGTGGAGACGTTGAAGCGACTGCACGGCTGCGCGAACACATCAGCGGTATTCCCCCCTCCTCCCCGTCCATCGCCCTGTTCCGTGACGGGAAGCTGGTCCATTTTGTCCCAAGGTATCAGATCGAGAGCAGGGACGCTTCTCAGATCGCCCAGCATCTTGTCGATTCATTCAAGGAGTTTTGCGGATCGGGTGTGTCGGCGGGAGAGGGGACATCGGAGGAGTAAAAGCGTTGTCACAGAAAGCAAAAGCCGGGCATCTGCCCGGCTTTTGCTTTTCCAGACCGGTTTCCTACATGTTCCGGATAATCACATCCCCGAATTCAGAACACTTGACCTCTTTGGCTCCTTCCATGAGACGGGCGAAATCATACGTGACGAATTTCGATGTAATGGCGTTCGTCATGCCGTGGATGATGGCATCCGCCGCTTCGTTCCAGCCCATGTAGCGAAGCATCATCTCCCCGCTGAGAATCACGGAGCCCGGGTTCACTTTGTCGAGTCCGGCGTACTTTGGAGCGGTCCCGTGGGTTGCCTCGAAGACGGCATATCCCGATTCGAAGTTGATGTTCCCGCCCGGCGCGATGCCGATCCCGCCGACCTGCGCCGCCAGGGCGTCGGAAACATAATCTCCGTTCAGGTTGAGCGTTGCGATGACGTCGTATTCAGCCGGCCGGGTCAGGATCTGTTGCAGGAACGCATCGGCAATAACGTCCTTGATCAGGATCTTTCCAGCCGCCGGGTTGCCACCACAGTCATCCCATGACACCGTCTCGTTTCCGAATTCACGTTTGGCCAGGGCATATCCCCAGTCGCGGAATGCTCCCTCGGTGAACTTCATGATGTTTCCCTTGTGAACGAAGGTGACCGACTTCCGTTTGTTGCGGATAGCGTAGTCAATTGCCGCACGGACAAGCCGCTCCGTCCCTTCCTGGGAGACCGGTTTGATCCCGATGCTCGAAGTCTCAGGAAAGCGAATCTTCTTCACCCCCATCTCCTTCTGTAAGAAGGAGACCACTTTCTGGACTTCGGGGGTCCCGGCCTTCCATTCGATCCCCGCATAGATATCTTCGGTGTTTTCACGGAAGATCACCATGTTTACCAGCTCGGGGCGCTTCACAGGGGAGGGGACTCCTGCGAAGTACTGGACCGGGCGGAGGCAGACGTACAGGTCAAGCAGCTGGCGAAGCGCGACGTTAATGGAGCGGATCCCGCCGCCGACCGGCGTTGTGAGAGGTCCTTTTATGGCCACAGAGTACTCTTTGATCGCTTCAAGAGTGTCGTCGTGGAGCCAGGTATTCGCTCCGTAGACAGCGTTGGCCTTTTCGCCGGCGTACACTTCAAACCATTCGATTTTTCGCCCCCCTTCGTAGGCCTTTGATACTGCCGCGTCGATAACGCGTTGTGCTGCACGCCAGATATCCGGTCCCGTGCCGTCTCCTTCGATGAAAGGGATGATCGGGTGGTCGGGTACCTTCAGCTTCCGGGATTGGATCGTGATCTTCTCGCCTTTGGTGGGCGGCACGAGCTTTGTGTAGGGGGGCATTACGGTTTTCTCCTGGCGGTGGTTACATCCATACGGACTCAACATGAAAACCTAACGAAAAAAACACGAAAAGTCAACGAAATCCCTTGAAATCCTTGCATTTCTGAGGCGGTAGCGGTATATTGAGTTGATTCGATTTAGACCACCATCCCCATCCAGGAGTTACCATGAAAAAGTATTTCCCCGCACTTCTCATCCTTCTGGCGCTCGTCTACATGACGACGACCGGCTTCCAGTGTGGATCCGCCGAGGCCACGAGTGCAAAGCTCTATATGCAGCAGAAGCAATGGCAGAAAGCAGAAGAGAGCCTTCTGAAGGAGGTTACCAAGAACGACAAGAACGAAGAAGCGTGGTTCCTGCTCGGCCAGACCCGGCTGGAGATGAAGAAGTACGACGGGATGAACGAGGCATACACAAAGACGATTTTGCTCGGTGAAACGCACAGACCGGAGATCACGAGAAACCGCCTCGCCATCTGGGCCATGAGCTATA
>DAIUKN010000578.1:0-2159 GCA_036848195.1 Bacteroidota bacterium | reverse complement strand
CACCCTTCCGAAGAAACTCTTTTCTGAATTCGCCGATGTGTCCCCTTCTTTCGGGGAGATGGTATCGCTGCCTGCCAGCTGTTTCATCAGTGCGCGGTCGTTGGCGTTGAGCGTGGTCGGGACCCAGACGTTCACGCGCACCAGCTGGTCACCGCGACCGAAGCTGTTCAGATGCGGGATTCCTTTGTCGCGCATCCGGAGAATTCTTCCGGACTGGGTCCCCGGATCGATTTTCAGCCGCGCCCTGCCGGTGATGGTCGGAACCTCGACGTCCGCACCCAGCGCCGCATCGGGAAAGCTGACAAGGAGATCCAGGACCACGTCGTCGCCATTGCGGGAAAGAACCGGGTGGGGTTCCTCCTCGATGACCACGATAACGTCGCCGGCCGGACCCCCGCGGCGTCCCATGTTGCCTTCGCCCCTCAGCGGAATGTAATTGCCCTCGCTCACGCCGGCCGGGATCGTCACCTTGAGCGTCGAGTCACCCTGGACGCGTCCTTCACCCTGACAGCTCAAGCACGGTTCTTTGACGACCCTTCCTTCGCCCCCGCAGTTGTGGCAGGCTGTAATATTGACGAACTGCCCAAACACTGATCGTGAGACCTGCCGTATTTCACCGCTGCCGCTGCAGACCGGGCAGGCGGTCGTCCCCTGCGACGATCGGGCACCGTTGCCGCCGCACGTTTCGCACTTCTTCCATTTCTTGATCTTCAGCTTTTTGTCGACACCGGTGGCGATCTCCTCGAGTGTCAGTTTCAGGCGGATCTTGAGGTCGGAGCCGGGCGCAGCCGAAGAACCGCGCTGGCGGCCCCGCGCCTGTCCGCCGCCGAACATCTCGTCGAAGATCGATCCGCCCACGCCGCCGCCGAAGATATCGCTGAACGTGGTGAAAATATCGTTGACGTCGGTGAATGGCCGAAAATCCGTTCCACGGACTCCCTCGTGCCCGAACTGATTGTAACGCTGCCTCTTGTTCGGATCGCCGAGGACTTCATATGCCTCCGCCGCTTCCTTGAACTTCTCTTCAGACTCTTTGTCCCCCGCGTTCCGGTCCGGGTGATGTTGAAGCGCGAGTTTCCGATACGCCTTCTTGATTTCGTCTGGCGACGCGTTCCGGCCGACTCCGAGAATCTCGTAATAGTCCCGCTTAGTCATTGCCTTCCTTCGCCGTCCCGTTGTTCGGTCCCGGTACGGGCTCGGCCGTGATTCCCGGTGCGAACGAGACAACGACCTTTGCGTGACGGAGTACCCGGTCGTTCAGCATGAAGCCGCGTTCAACCTCCTCCACGACGGTATGGGGCGGAACATCCTCGCGCGGGATTTGCAGGAGCGCATCGTGAAAGTGGACGTCGAAGGGTTTCCCGACGGACTCGAAAGGGACTAGCCCCTCGTTCTCGAGGGTCCGGGAGAATTTGTTGTAGATCAACTCGACGCCCCGGTAGAAGGCATCGTAGTCTTTCTGGTCCTTGCCCGACTTCAGGGAGCGAAGCAGGTCATCAAGCGTCGGGAGGAGGGAGAGGAGGAGGCCTTCGTTTGCATTCTTAATGACGGCACCGTACTCCGCTTCGGCCCGCTTCCGATAGTTGTCGAACTCGGCCGCCTTGCGGAGCAGTTGGTCTTTCAGCGTGTCGGCGTTCTTCCGGACCTCGGCCAATTGTGTGCGGAGTTGCTCGATCTCGGAGGCCGGTGATTCGGGCTCCGGCGCCTGTTGTGCGTCGTGCGCCGCCGCCGATGCGCCCGGATTCTTTGATCTATGTGAGTTCTTCTCTTCGCTCATTGTGTCCTTTCAAACATCTCCGATATCATTTGGGCGACATAGTCAACGAGGGGAATCATCCTGGCGTAGGGCATGCGCTTCGGCCCGATGACGCCGATGGTACCGGGAACCTCGCCGATCGTGTAGGTCGACGTGATGACGCTATAGGGCTTCAGTTTCTCGTCTTCATTCTCCTTTCCAACCCGGACGTTGACTTCGCGTGGTCTTCCTTCACTTTTTTGAAGGACGTGGATAATCATCTCCTCGTCGTTGATCAATTCGATAACACTCCGGAAGTCCTGCGCGTTCACGAACTCCGGCTGCTCGATGATTTTGTCAGCCCCGCCGATATGGATCTTGGCAGTCCGCTCCGGGAGAAAGAGCTTGTCCACCGAATCGATAA
>DAIUKN010000577.1:0-2202 GCA_036848195.1 Bacteroidota bacterium | reverse complement strand
GATGTATGTATTTGTAGATCGTTCGCTTGTTGGCCTCCTTCGTACTACCGAGCCGGACCGGCTCGGCCTCAGTGAATTTCGCGTGGGTCGTCGGGAATTCCCGGTGAGCGGGGTAGCTCACAAAATAGAACTTCGCGGGCTGCTCCGGATTCCGGCTGCCGAAGAGAACCTCCGTGACGCCACGGCCGACATAGAGTGCGTCCTTGAACGCCATCGGGAATTCTCGACCGTCAACCGACACCGTTCCATCCGCACCGATGTTGATGATGCCGATTTCGCGCCGCTCCGCGAAGGAGTCCGCCGCCATCTCCTTCCTGGTGCTCAAAAGCGGAAGGAGCTTCTTCACCGGCACTGCCGAACCTGTGATCGACCGATCGATGTCCGAATACACCATAGGGACCTGATCAGCGGCAAAAAGAATATCGATGAGAAATGCTTTCCGAAGGTCGTTCGACGACCTGGCCATGAAGCCAGCCGGATCCGTGGAGAATCGCACTTCCATGTTCATTACTCCCTGCTTATAGTGATGGAAATCGGTGATTCCAGTCGGAGTGCCCATCCATTCAGGTAGGCGTTCCAGTCCTCCGCGGTGGCAAATTCGCCGCTCCGCGTCCACCCCGCGCCCGCATAATAAGTCACCGGCCGGTTGTTCAGCGTAAACCCTGAAATCAGGTAGTGGTCCTTCTCTTCGAGTGTTCCGCGGAAAGCCGCTTTCGGCATCACCACGCCGGTGCCGAGGGAGCCATTCGTCGTGTCGTCTGTGGTCAGTCCCCAGAGACCGATCCATCCATGCTGCCGGTCCGCGGAGATCCTGGTATTTCTCCGTTTCACAAGGCCGGCGACGAACGTGATCGTGTCTCGTGCAGGGAATCCCGAATAGAGTATCTCCACCCTGTTGAGACTCTGGCCGGCATCAAGCGTGATAGTTTTTCGCTCTCCCATGACCTTCCTGCCGATGATCAGCGAATCGTACGTCAGTTCGAACATTGCGCGTATTGGCCCGGTGGCGATGATCCTGTGCGATGAAAAGAGTCCCGGCTGACACAGCCCACCGTTGTGCCAGACTCCGCTGCTCCCGGCCCCCAGCGACTTCCCCACACTGAAGAAGTCCGCCCCTTCACCCCGATCTTCGTGATACGCATCCTTCGCAGCCGCGCTCTCCTGGTACCACTTTTCGACAATGAGGTAGCGGACCCGTTTGGTCCAGACGTCGATGCCGTTCCGCACGTCACCGGCCAGGGGTGATCCGTACATGCGGAACGCGATCCGTTCGTTCTCCCAGGCGAGGTCAGCCCGTGGAAGAACGAACTGCGCGTCGACGCGGAAGGGAAAAAGCTTCTGTCCGGGCGCCGGCCTGACCGTGAAGATCTTGGTCTCGCCCGGAGCGAACGAGGCTTGAAACACGAGTTCATCCATCGTGCCGTCCAGGTTCAGATCCACGCTCTGGCACACCAACGCCGAATCCCGTTCGAAGACGCCCACATCCGACGGATTGAGAGATTCAACCCCTTTCCGAAGATCTTTCCACTTCACCACGATCGTTTCCACAGGGCGCTGCACCGCACCGGGATTCTTCACGGTGACCCGCACGCCCTGGCCCGGTGCGCCGGCACAGAACGCGAACAGAAGAAGAACAACAACGTGCTGTCTCATCATTGAAAAACTCCTTCGAGGAGTGAACCCACGGCATGCCGATGGATCTCTATCGTGCCATCCAGCCGCCGTCTGCGAGGAGTACGTGGCCATTCACGTAGTCGGATGCTTTCGATGCCAGGAAGATCGCAACGCCCTGCAGATCCGCCGGCGTCCCCCAGCGACCCGCCGGAATCCTCTCCGAGATCTGTCGCGTACGTTCCGGATCCTTGCGGAGGTTCTCGGTGTTGTTGGTGATCATATATCCCGGTGCGATCGCGTTGACATTGATGCCGTACTGTGCCCACTCGTTGGCCAGCGATTTCGTAATCTGCGCGACAGCCCCTTTGCTTGCAGCATAGGATGGTACAGTGATTCCGCCGCTGAAGCTCAGGAGCGATGCGATGTTGATGATCTTCCCCTCCTTCCGCTTCATCATGTCTTTCGCAACGGCCTGACTCATGAAGAAAACCGTCTTCGCATTGACGGCCATGACATCATCCCAATCCTTTTCCGGGAAGTCAATGGCCGGGACACGGCGGATGATCCCTGCATTGTTGATCAGGATGT
>DAIUKN010000576.1:0-2212 GCA_036848195.1 Bacteroidota bacterium | reverse complement strand
CGTCCCGGCATTCAACGTTGTGACGGCCTGGCCGGCCGCGTTGGTCGTCAGGGTCTGTGGTGAAATGTATTCCCCTCCGTTCGGACCGTTGACCGAGCTGAACGAGAGCGCAACGGAGTGACCCGCATCGATGGGCAGACCGAGCGAATCGCGCACCTCCCACTTGAGGATCGCGGTCTCCTTTCCTCCCACGCCGTACACCGAGACGGTCTGGGGCGTCGCACCGAGGAACGCTATCGTCTGCGCTAAACCGGTGCCCCCGGTGGGCGGAACCACTCCTCCCTTCGAGTTCAGAGCCACGTTCAGAAACGTCACATTGCCCGAACGGATCTGGGTGACAATTGATGTGTCACGGTATCCGTTCTTGGAGTAGGAGAGCGTCACCAGAGCGGTGCTGTCGATCGTAAAGTTGACCCGATAGTTCCCCTGTCCATCGGAGGCCGCGCTTTGCGATCCGGCGAACGCGGACTGCGCCTGCACCGTGACGCCCGCCAGAGCCGCGCCGCTGGAGGCATCGGATATCACACCGCTGACAGCCCCCTCTCCTGCCGCCGCCTGCGTAGACGAGTCGGACTTGCAGCCGACGAGTGCGACCGCGAATACGGCAACGGCGGTGATGAGAAGCATCCCTATACGATTCATCGAAGATCCCCCTTGCTTAGTAATGACAGTTCGCACACAGGCTTATTCCTTGCTCCCCTTCACCCGACGTTCTCTGGTGTACTGCTCATCCCGCCACTTGGCGATCAGGTCGTCTTCTTTTGTCTTTTGCGTGATGCGCTCCTGAAGCGTCGGCACCAGTTCCGATTTCATCAGAATCACCAGCTCTTTCTTCACCACCTCGTCCTTGTCGTACCCGAAGAGATAGCGGAGACCAAACACGTACCAGGGAAGATCCTTGAGGAACGGCACGCCCTGACGGATCGTGTTCACCTCGTTGTTGTACAGTCCGCCGATGATCGTCTCTTCTCCATCCAGCAAAAGGACATTGGTTGTCGCTTTCGTCTTGTTGATGATGGTGCTGACGGAGCCCGGCGTCACCGAGCTGCGCTCGACATCAACGGTCATGTGGACGAAATTCACTCCCTGTTCGGCGACGACCTGCGGCCGCACCTTGATGATTGTTCCGGCGCTGTAGAACTTATCCAGCAGGTTCCCGGCAAAATCGCGCTCGCGGATCGAAAAGTCCTGACCAACCTGGATGCGCCCCTCTTCACCCGAGCGGACGATCAGCGACGGACCCGAGAGGACTTCGCCGAGAGCATAGTTCGAGAACAGACGCGCCAGGGCGTCCATGCTGGCGAAGCTCACCTTCGGAAGAACGCTCACGCCGAACATCTTGTCGCTGACTTTGTCAGCGCCCGCAAATTCGGCCTGCAGCGTCACGTCTTTCGTGCTCTTCATGAAGTTCCAGTTGATCCCCACCTCCTCGAGTTTCGTGAGGTTGACCTCGAAGAAGACGGCCGAGATCTTGATCTCGCGGCTCCGGAAATTGACGTATTCCTTCTGGATCTCGCCCGCGGGGCCCATCCCCGTCCCAACAGCCACGCGCTCAACACCGCCAGTCTCGGTCGCCTGAGGAGCGGAGATCTGGAGGTAGTTCTCGTACTCGCTGTACCAGAGGTTGTTTTTCCGGAGGATCGATTCCAGCGCGTTGCGCCACTGGATCCCCTGGATGTCCACGCCAATCGGCATATTCCGGCGCTCGGGGTCGATAATCACCTTGCCGACAAACTTCTGGCTCACCTCACTGATGGCGGCGAGAGCCTTGTCGAGCGTCGTCGACGGCGAAATCGAAATCAGTTCCTGCGGAGAGGTGTATTCTCTGAAGGCTTTCCGCTCAGCAGAGGTCTTGCCGCCCTGGGCCAGAAGCGTGCTCCCCCCGCACAGGAAAAGGGCGATTCCCGCAATAACCAGTGATCGTTTCATGCTCTCCTCGATCCTATTTTTGAGAAACTGTTTGAAGCGGACCATACCGAATTTTCAACTCCACTTTCTCGATGATGCCTCCCTTGTTCAGGGTGCACTCGATCCTTCCGCCCTCCGGATCGATTCGAGTGACGTAACCGAGATAGACCTCGTCACCCTCCCGCAATGCCTTGATGGTGTTGTTCTGATCCAGAACGAACGCCTTTCCGGGGATGACCGCTTTCAGGTCGGACCGCTCGATTTCCACAAGTGTCCGGGAATTCGGCGGGATGCCGCTCGAAAT
>DAIUKN010000575.1:0-2245 GCA_036848195.1 Bacteroidota bacterium | reverse complement strand
GATGTATTGCGCGGGCGATCAACTCCTTTCCCGTTCCGCTTTCGCCAAGGACGAGGACAGGAGCGGTACTCGGCGCGATTTTCCCGACAAAGTCTAGCTCGGGTCCCATCTTGCCGTCGGCCGCATACATCATCCCCTCAAAATCACCGATGGACCGGCCCCCTTTTCCCGAAGCCCCGGAACGGGCGCCAGCGTCATCTTCGCGATACACCTCCATATCGTCAGCGCGGGAAGTCAGCGCCCGGATTTCCGCCCTGGAACGCCGGATCTCTTCAAGCAGTTCAGCCGTCCGGTCTGCGGACCTGGCTTCCTGCATCTGCAAGAGCTCCCGTTCGAGCAGCCCGAGTTTCGCCTCGCGATCGCGCAGCTGCGCGAGCACAGTATTCTTCTCCGCCGTCAGTAAATCCACTTCTTGTTTTGCCCTCTGCTGCCGGACCAGGAGTGCCCCTGTCGCGGTGAACAGAGCCGTGAAAACCAGCGGGATCAACGGCAATTGTATCCCCACCGCCGCAAAAAGGATGAACCCGACCAGGACGATGATTGCAGCAAGCGCAATCGGCGCAATTTTGTTCAATGGCGGGGGAAGGAGCAGAATCGAAAGTGCGCCGGCAAACCCCACAACCAGGCAGAGTCCGATTACCATCAGCCCGCCAGCGGTCCGGAGGAATCCACCAGACAGCCCGTTCTCCACAAACACGGCATGGAGACCTATCGCGGGAAATCGTTGGTCAACCGGGGTCCGGTAAAACTGGCTACGCCCCTCGGCAACCACTCCGACGAGCACCGCTTTCCCTCTGAAGCTCGCCACCGGAACGCTCCCGGGGCGATCGGCGCGCAAGGCGTCATACGATTTGAGGACCTCAAGAAACGGATAAGACCGAAAGGCGTTCAGGCGACCCGGGTAATTCAACGCCACCGTCCCGTCTGAGCGGGTCGGGCATCGCACCGAACCTCCTGGAGTGTCCAGGATTACCTCCCCTGCCGCAGCACGGACTGCATCACGTTCTGTTCCCTGGAACATCCTGAGAAGTTCCAGGCCGAAGGCGGGGACGACGGAACCCTCCCATCCCACAAATGCAGGAACAGCTGATTCTTCAGTCAGATTGAGATGGCCGATGCCACCGGCCTGGGCGAGAAGAGCTGGAAGAGGCAGATGCAGCCCCGCGCCATGGATGGGGATCATTCTGACACCGGGAAAACGGAACAGGGAGATCCCGGATACCGGTGAGGATGGCGGACCGGCGGAATCGGTCAGCGACTCGAAAAACGACGTGAGGACGACCTTCCTCGATGCGCCGATCATCCCGGCCAGAAGGGCGTCGTACTCTGGGAAGTCAAGCTTCTGGTCTTCAAACAGCACCTCTATGCCGATTGCCCTTGCCTGAAGGTCGGTGAGGGCTTTGACCATCAGCGCGTAGAAATTCCTCCGGACAGGCCACCCAAGAGACTTGACGGCCTCGTCATCGATGTAGACAATGACCACGTTCGTGTCGGCCTGCCTGCTCCCGCGGAGCTGATACTTCCAGGATGTCACCTGGTCTTCGACAGAGCCAACGGGTCCCCGCGCTATCAGGAGGAGCGCAACCGCGATCGCCGTAAGGCCGGCGGCAACGGTGAGCGGGTGGCGGATCATTGCGGACTCAACCAGCTTTCCGGGTTCTGCTTCTCCCGGTCTTTCCAGATCTCAAAATGGAGCCGAGGGCCATCGAGCCCCTCGCCGCTCTGGGCAATGATGTCCCCTTCTCTGACCGGCTGTCCTTCCCCCACCACGATCTCCGAGAGATGCGTATAGATGGTACGGTAGCCGTTGCTATGGCTCAGGATCACCATGTTTCCATACGACGGGAGCCACCAGATTCGTGCCACTTCTCCTTCGGCCACAGCAGTCACAGGAGACCCTGAAGCAACCGCGATATCGATACCGGTGTTTTGCGTTATCGTTTTCAGTGTGGGATGTTTCTGATTGCCGAACCGCGCCACAACGGTGCCCTCCCCCACGGGCCACCGGAGCTTCCCTTTCCTGGTCTCAAACGTGCCGGCCGCGGGAGGCGGCTGGGGCAGATTGGATTTCCGTGCTTCACCGGCGGCGCGCTCCTTCTTGATCCTGTCCGATTCGACAAGCTGGCTGATCATGTTCTCGAGGTCCTTTGCAGCTTTCATCTGGCGCTCGATTGCACGCTGGGCCATTGTCTTGTTCTTCCGTATTTGTGTCAGGACTTCCCGCCGTTCTGTCGCCAGCGAGGTC
>DAIUKN010000574.1:0-2275 GCA_036848195.1 Bacteroidota bacterium | reverse complement strand
TGCGGAAGGCCGTGCCGGGGATCTCGTTGATCTCCCCCCCTCCTCACCACGACATTTACAGCATCGAAGACCTGGCGCAGCTGATCTACGACCTGAAGCAGGCGAACCCGCGGGCCAAAGTGTGCGTCAAACTGGTTTCGGAAGCCGGCGTCGGCACCATCGCGGCCGGCGTCGCCAAAGCGTACGCCGACGTAATCCTCATCAGCGGACACGAAGGGGGCACCGGCGCATCACCCCTCAGCTCGGTCAAGAACGCGGGTGCGCCATGGGAACTGGGGGTCGCCGAGGCACAGCAGGTTCTGGTCATGAACAGCCTTCGCGAGCGGGTCACGCTCCGTACCGATGGCGGCCTGAAAACGGGGCGCGACGTCGTGACCGCCGCGATGCTAGGCGCTGAAGAGTACAACTTCGGGACTGCGGCCCTGATCGCTCTTGGATGCCGGTATGTCCGCCAGTGCCATTTGAATACGTGCCCCGTCGGGATTGCCACACAGGACGACAAGCTCCGCGCACGATATGATGGCAAGCCGGAGATGTTGATACGATACCTCGACGCTGTCGCCCAGGACGTGCGTGAGATCCTCGCCGGGCTGGGATTCCGTTCGCTCAACGAAGTGGTCGGGAGAACCGACCTCCTGCAGCAGAAAGTCATCCTGAACCATCCCAAGGCAAACACGGTGGACCTGGGCATGGTGCTGTCGAGAAGGAACACCGAAATGGACCAGCGCCTGCGGGTCTGGTATCGCAATGACAAGCCCGACAAACCGCTCGACGACACAATCCTGCAGGACGTCAAGGACGCCATCCGCGACAGAACTCCGCTTGTCCGGACCTACCCCATCCGCAACACCAACCGTTCTGTTGGCACAAGGCTTTCCGGCGAGCTTGCATACCTCTACGGCGACCGCGGATTGCCCGAAGGAACAATCGAGCTGCGATTCCACGGAACCGCCGGCCAAAGCTTTGGCGCCTTCCTGGTCAATGGGGTCAGGCTCATCCTTTCCGGTGAGGCCAACGACTATGTCGGGAAGGGAATGAACGGCGGAGAAATCATCCTTCGCCCCCAGATCCGAAGATCCCACGCAGGGCAGGACGTCATTATGGGGAACACCGTCCTCTATGGTGCCACAGGCGGTACACTGTATGCCTGCGGTCGTGCGGGTGAACGGTTCTGCGTACGGAACAGCGGCGCCCTTGCGGTTGTCGAAGGAATCGGAGACCACGGCTGCGAATACATGACCAATGGAACCGTGCTGGTGCTCGGCACCACCGGGAGAAACTTCGGCGCCGGTATGACGGGCGGAACTGCCTTCGTGCTTGACCTCCTGGGCAATTTCGAGCGGAGGTACAATCCGGAGCTCCTCCGTGCACGGAGGATTGAAGGAGAAGAAGAAGCCCGGACCATTCAGCGGATCATTCACCGCCACCTCGAACGTACGGACAGCACGCGCGCACGGGAGGTCCTCATGGACTGGGACACGTATCTCCCCCTCTTCTGGGTGGTGATTCCAAAGGGGGCAGCGCAATTTGCACCGGAACAGGCAGCCACGGAAGCCGTGACCGCGCGTTCCTGATCAAGGCTCGATAGAGAGAGGCATCGAAGATGGAAGAGCAGGTTCTGATTTTTGACACCACCCTCGCGGCAGGAGAGCGATCCCCCGGTTGCAGCATGAATCTCGAGGACAAGCTGCGGCTGGCACGGCAGCTGGAGCGCCTCAAGGTTGACATCATTGAAGCAGGTATTCCGGGCTCGTCGGCTGCAGACTTTGAAGCGGCACGGTTCATCGCCCGCGCGGTGGAACACTCCAGTGTGGCCGCCAGGACCCGGGCGCAGAACGCTGATATCGATAAGGCGTGGGATGCCATTCACGCCGCGAAAAGACCGCGAATCCATATCGGCGCCGATACCTCCGGCATCCATCTTTCACGGATCGCGGGCAAAGAGCCCGGGCAAGTTATCCAGGAGGTTGCCGAGGCGGTCCGCCACGCGAGAACACTCTGCAGCGACGTGCAATTTTCGTGCGTGGATGCAACACGCACGACCACGGACTTCCTCTGTGCAATCGTGGCTGCGGCGATCGATGCAGGAGCGACAACGATAGCCCTCTCCGACTCCGTCGGGTACTCTCTTCCCGACGAATACGGAACGCTCTTCCGTCTCCTGCGGGAGCGCGTCGCGGGAACCCGTACGGTCAGACTGAGTGCCCGCTGCCAGAACGATCTCGGACTCGCCACTGCGAACGCGATCGCTGCGGTTCAGAACGGGGCACGCCAG
>DAIUKN010000573.1:0-2280 GCA_036848195.1 Bacteroidota bacterium | reverse complement strand
TCCCGTGCCCGCACATGGTGCTGAATCCGTCGTTATGCATGAACAGGACCCCGAAATCAGCCGTCGGCGTGACCGGGGGAGTGACGATGCAGCCATACATCTCCCGGTGTCCCCGTGGTTCCCACATGATGGCCGTTCTCAGGCTGTCGTACCTTTCCTTCAGTACTTTCCGCCGTGCGAGAATCGTCTCACCGGGCAGGTCGGGGAACCCGCTGAGGACAACCCGCAATGGTTCACCCCCTGTATGGGCATCCAGTGTTGTTATCGTGCGCCAGTTCTTCGGCGGCGACCAGCCGCGGAGCTTCTCAACAGGGGAAGGAGTCTTCATTGTGTGATCTCGGCCACGTCGTGTGGGCCTTCTATGCAAACCTGTCGGGGGCCAGGAGCGTCAGGTCAATTGAAGGGGTTCTCTCCGCGACGATATCGGATATCAGTTTCCCGGTGACCGGCGCGAGGGATATGCCGATCATGGCATGCCCGGTGGCGGCGATAAGGTTCTCGCATGAGCGGAATCGTCCAATGTACGGCAAACCGTCCGGCGTACATGGACGGAGCCCGCTCCATGGATTTGTTGTGTCGATGTTCGCGGCATTGAAATCCGGAAGATAGCGCGGGACAGCTTTGGCGATTGCCTCGACCCGTCTCCTGTTCACCGACAGGTCCAGCCCGGCCAGCTCCATGGTTCCCGCAAAGCGAAGACCCTCGGCCATCGGCGTCACGGCAACTCGCGCTTCGGTGAGGATAAGCGGGATCGACGGCCTGCGGGTCGGATTGTGCAGCGTGATGCTGTATCCCTTACCCGCCTGGAGAAGCAGCCGGATGCCCAGAGTGCGCATCAGCCCAGGCGACCAGGCGCCGCCGGCGATGACGATGTCATCTGCTTCCACCGTGCCGCTTGCGGTGCGCACTCCGCTCGCCCGCCCTGAAGAAGTGGTGAAACCCAGGACCTGTGTGGAGGGCCTTACCGCCACACCCCGCGAGAGAAGCGTACGGGTTATCGCTTCGACGAACCGGCCGGGGGAGAGATGCGCATCGCCAGGGTAGTACACCGCCCCGCTTGCCTTGATCTGGATGTCCGGCTCGAGGATGGCCAGCTCGCGAGGGTCCAGTTCCCGGGCTTCGAGATCCAGCGCATGAGCAAACTGCGCCTCTTCCAGGCAGTGGTGCCGGCCCCGCTCGCTGTCGTATACCATCAGCAAGCCTCGCTTCTGGAATCCAAATTCACAGTCCTTACGTTCTGCGAGATCCTCGTACAGGGAGAGGCTAAGACGGGCGAGCTGCAACAAGAGCGGCATCGCGATGCGCATCTGCCGGTCGTTGCTGGCTGCGCGGAATTTCCAGACCCACCGGATCAGATCCGCATCGAGACGGGGTTTGATGTAAAAGGGACTATCAGGATCCAGCATCCATTTCAGTCCCTGAGAGATCACCCCGGGGGAGGCAAGGGGGATGAAATGGCTGGGTGGAACGAGGCCCGCGTTCTGTGAAGACGAACCCGAACCCACTTCCCCCTGCTCCAGAACGGTGACTGCTGCACCATCCTTCCGTAGATAGTAGGCGGCACAAAGGCCGATCACGCCTCCGCCAATTACGATGACCCTTTTTCGAGACGCAGTCGTCATACGACCTGGAACCCGTGCGCGTATGGATCGCGGTCGTCGATGAATATCGTGTTGTATCCCGTGACGCGTGCCCATCCCTCAATGCTCGGGATAATGGCATTCTTTGCACCGACCTTTGTTTCTGCTTCGACTTTGCCCCGGAAGAGGCTGCCGAGAATGCTTTCGTGCACGAAGGGATCGCCGGCATGGAGTTTCCCCCGGGCGGCGAGCTGTGCCATGCGGGCTGAGGTTCCGGTGCCGCATGGAGATCGGTCGATTGCCTTCTCCCCGTAGAACACGGTATTCCGGGCGTCGGCTTCCGGATTCTTCGGCCGGCCCGTCCACTGGATGTGGCTCAGTCCCGTGATGGTTGGATTGAGCGGATGAGTGAACGAATACTGCTCGTTCAACCGGCGCCTGACGACGGGGCTGATGCGGAGAATGTCGGCCGCGGTGAGTTCATCCATATCCTTGAAATTCTCCTGCGCCTCCACGATGGCGTAGAAATTGCCGCCGTAGGCGACGTCGACGGTGATCCGCCCCAGGTCAGGACATTCCACGACCAGGTTAGAGGAGTCCAGGTACGAGGGGACATTGATGATGCGAACTGATGCGACGTGGGGTCCGTCCATCGTATAATGTGCTTCGACGATTCCCGCGGGCACTTCCAGGCGAAGTG
>DAIUKN010000572.1:0-2300 GCA_036848195.1 Bacteroidota bacterium | reverse complement strand
TTCCGCCTCAGGAAAGGTCCGGAATATCGTACTCGCCCAACTTCAAAGGATACCTGCCATATTCACGTAAGAGACTAATCACGTAGTCGTAGTTCTCTCCAGAAACATTGCTTGGCACAGAGTGGTCCGATTGAACGATGTAACCACCACCTTTGGCGGCGTTCAGTTTGCTGAGTACCATCTTCTTGATTTCTTCCTGCGTCCCATGTGCCCAGGTGATCACATCCAGATTGCCGCAGAAACCGATCTTGTGCCCGTATTGCCGGCGCAATGTGACGACGTCCATCCCTGCTTTCGCTTCAAGCGGGTTGTAGGCGTCTATGCCGACGTCAATGAAATCCTGAAAGATTCTCCTGACATTTCCGCACCCATGATAGATGACCGGAAGTCCGTGCGAGTGACATTCCTCAACAATCGCCTTGACGATGGGCTTGAAGCATCTTCGCCAGTAGTCAGGCGAAAAGAACAGATCCCTGGTGTAGGCGACATCTCCCCAGATTACCATCCCGTCCAGTCTGCCACCGCCCGCTTCGATCTGAGCCTTCGTGATGCCGAGGGCAAATTCACCAACGCGTTCAATGAATCGGGCAAGCGCGTCCGGATAGAGACCTATCCAGAGCATCACGTTTTCGGAACCGATGATGCGCCACAACATCTCCTGCCCCTCGCATACGCTGCCATACACGGGAAAATCGGGATAAAGAGACTTCACCGTCTCCAGCCATGCCGCCGAGTTCCTCGCGAACCCGTCACCGACCCCGGCAATCTGGTTGTCACCGGCATTACAATACCGTCGGGGATCCCAGGGATCGTCGAATTGGAATGAGTCCATTTTCTCGAGAGTATCAGTCTCAAACCTCAGGAATGCGGGCATAGGATCGGCAAACTGTTTCCTGATGACCGCCTCAAAGCCTGTACGAACGACAACATGGTCGCCGGATTCCTCAAGCGTCTCAAACTGCCTGACATGAGGATCCATATTGGGAACAGTGACGACCCAATCGAGATCATAGTACTTATAGATATCCGTTTCCCGGGCAAGCCCCAAATCACGCCGCCACCGATCGAGAAAGCTCCCCCAGAAGAAATCGCTGACAGGGACACGATCCGCCTCTTCATGGCGCAGAGTCTTGTTCATCCTGTCGAGCTTCGCAAGACATCCCGGAGTTCGTTTCATGTCATGCCATAGTGAGCTTCGAAAGTATGGAGTAACGACAAAAGGTAGACTCCGTTCTCAGCTGATAGATCCTCCCTGACGGTAACGAGCCGGGCATCAGGCAGGCGCTAATAGAAACGTGCTGAAAACGTGTGAGGCCTCCCTGCAAACCTTCTGGCAACGAAAATCAGACCAATTCAGCCGATCAACGATTCTGGTGTGCGTGGATATTGCTCAAGAATGAAAAGCGGAACCACACCTGCCCGCCCACACTTTCCCAGAAGGGGAGGCGGGGATTACACAAATTGATACAGACTGCTACTTAGAGAGATTGTACTTTTTTTGCATGAAAGTGAAAATGCTGCGGTGGTTGCGGAAGCCCTCTCCCCTAGACGATACGATCCGGTGGTACTGCAAGCGTCCGCTTGAGTGTGTATCCCGGACCTCAGTCCGATCTGTTCGGTAGAACGCGCTGAAGCTCGGGCACAGCCTATGCACTGCACCGCGGATTTTAGACCGTGTCTTTCAGAAGTACGGGCTAATTCCGCGCACCTCGGAGGATTCTGATCTTCGGTATCGTTCTCTGTTTCAGAGCCTCGAATCATCAGCATGCGTTATGGAGCGGCGTGTTAAGCGCAGCTGCCGAACCTACTTTTTGGTCATAGTGAAGTTGACCCACTCGCCTTCGATGCTATCTTCGTATCGGAGCCCAACGTACTCAGCGATACCGCGCTGGACTGCGCGGATAAGCCGCTCGAACTCATCAAGCGTCACGCCATACAGAGATGAATTGTCCTTGAATGCAGGTGCATACCAACGGGTATATCGGCCCACAACTCTGTTTTCGAGAGAGTCGATCAGCTCATACTTGCAGGTCGGGATGCTAATCATGTTATAGCGCATGCCGCGGAATACATCCATCGGGCGGCCGGAATCCGGCTTTCCCCAGCTCGGAGCAAACGCCTTGACGAGGTATTGTGCCAGGTCATCGCCCGTCTGGTGGAGAGATTTGGCGTACCCAATCGCTCCGATCATGGCAATGTTGTAATTCTGCTCAAGGCGTGCCCATCGTTGCTCGGCTGTATACTGTCGGAGTTGCGGGAGAGCTTTTTCTTGACCGAAAGCAAATGCAGCGGAGAAGAGC
>DAIUKN010000571.1:0-2303 GCA_036848195.1 Bacteroidota bacterium | reverse complement strand
AATCCCCACGTCATGATAAAGAAAAACGCCGGAAAATGCAACGCGGCCGGAAGGTGACGCGGTTGCATTCGCAGGTAAAGATTCTATATTATGAACTGCTTCACGGCATAATGGAACAAGCCGTGGAAGATCGCCTCGCCCACAGATCCGAGATCCAACGTGCTCTCCCGTCGCAGCGCACATCGATCGCCCCGAGAGGCCATTGACAGCCCAACGCTATCCCGCACCAAGCGACGCGCGTTCACGATCCTCACCATTGCGTTGCCGTTTCTCCTCTGCATCATCCTGGAACTCGGGCTTAGGGCCTTTCATTACGGTCCCGACCTCGCGCTGTTTACCTCACAGAATATCAGAGGCCGGGCATACCAGGCCATGAACCCCCGGGTCAGCGGCCGGTACTTTTCGCGGATAGAGTTCAATCCCTCGACCTCGCCCGACTTCTTTGCAATTCCGAAGCCACCGGGCACATACCGCATCTTCTGTCTCGGCGGGTCAACAACAGTCGGCTATCCCTACTGGTACAACGCTGCTTTTTCATCTTTTCTTCGCGATCGGCTGCACGCCATGTTCCCCGAGCAGCCAATCGAGGTCATCAACATCGGAATGACTGCAACCAACAGCTTCACGGTCCTCGACTTCGCCCGGGACCTTGCGAACTGCGAACCTGACCTTTTCATCGTGTACGACGGACATAATGAGTTCTATGGCGCTCTGGGTGTGGCTTCCCGTGAATCGCTCGGGTCATCCCGGCTTGCTACCAGTCTTTACCTCAGATTGATCCATATCCGCCTGTTTCTGCTTGCACGCGATACCTACAACTGGATTCTCAACTTATTTTCGCCGCGCGGCGGGTCAGAAGCGCCAGGCACGATTATGGAGCGGCTCAGCAGGGGAAGATTCATCCCCTTCGGCAGCGAACCATACAGGAACGGCCTGACGATCTTCAGGGAGAACCTGGAAGATTTGCGGCAGATCTGTGAACAGCGTCACCTCCCCCTCATCCTGAGCACACAAGTATCCAATCTACGCTCTCAGCAGCCGTTTGTCTCGGGCCCCTCTGAGCCGATCACCCCAGAAAAGAAGTTGGTTTTCCAGCAGAAGCTGAACAGCGGGCTTTCATACCTGATGGATGGGAAAATCCCGGAAGCTCTCCAGGCTGCACGGGATGCGGTGGAGATGGATTCGCTCCACGCGGAGGCACATTTTGTTCTTGCACGATGTCTCGACACGTTAGGATGGAAACAAGAGGCCCGCACGGAATATATCCTGGCGCGCGATCTCGACCAGCTCCGCTTCCGTACAAGCTCCGATTTCAACAGGGCGATTTCTGCAATGGACAACGGAGGGTCTATCGCCGTCGTAGATATGGAGCAGGTCTTCGCCGGAGCGTCCCGCGATTCGATTGTCGGAAACGAGCTGATCTTCGAACACCTCCATCCAAATGCACGGGGTCACTTTGCCATGGCTCACGCGTTCGCCAATGCGATGCGCGGCCGCGGCCTGCTGGCCAGGGAGGCTGAGTGGACACGGCGGGACACCGTGAGTGAGGAACAATTGTGGAACAACCGGACGGTAACCGAACTGGATGAAGCGATTGCACGGAGAAAGGTGGAGATCCTGACGTCGGGATGGCCGTTTGCCCCCGGGCCGCCGACCGTCCGGATGATCGAACCCCATGATACGCTGGGATTGATTGCAGAGCAGATCACCCGCAACCGATGGACGTGGAGGAAAGCTCACGAGGAGGCGCTGGCACATTACCTCCGGATCCGGGACGATGCAAACACGGAGAGGGAATACAGGGCCATCGTCAGTCAGAACCCGCTGGACGTCCAGCCCCAGCTCCAGCTTGCCCGATTCTACGTCGATCGGGGGCGCCTGGACGAGATGCGCACCCTCCTGGTCGGGTCGCTCGAAATCCAGGAGACGATCCTTGCCTACCGGGCACTGGGCGATCTCGCCTTACGGCGGAACAAGTTTTCCGATGCGGCAGGGTACTACAGAAATACCGTCCGGCTTTCCACGACTGACGCGGAGCGACTCGAGAATGGATTCCTCCTGAGCCTGGCCTTCTGGCGGGGGGGCGAGACTGACAGCGCAGGCTTTCATGCGCGAACACTGCTCGGCATCAATCCCGAATATCCTCCGGCCCTCGAGATGCTCCGCCGAATCGGCGTGGAGCAATAAGGACGCCGCTCCCGTACCAGTTGCTACGGCAGGATCTTCTCCTGCGATGAATCAACGTTCAACCAGTCCAGCTCCGGCTCCACAAACGGCACTTCAAACATCCTCCCGCCAAACCC
>DAIUKN010000570.1:0-2334 GCA_036848195.1 Bacteroidota bacterium | reverse complement strand
GATCGTGCAGTCCGGGGCGAGGAGCGCGAGGGCGAGGTGGATGGGTCGAGCGTCGAGCATGACGTTGTTTCGAGCAGGGCGTGTGCCACGTTGCAAGCACGGGCCGGACGGTCGATCCAGGGCGAAACCTGCCCGGCGTGACGGGTGCGCGGAAGCGCGTGGTGCTGGGGAAGATCTGCAGGCCTTGAGGGATCGGAAGGCGCCGTTGGTCACATTGTGCAATAACGGTAGTCAATGATTGCAGCGTGTCTGCGCCCCCCCCGGACGGTTGGCCGCCCCCGGATCAAGATTCTCCTCTCCTCCTCCCTTCCCTCCATACCCACGCGTGTACCCGGGAGAGATGTGATCGACGGTGAGCAACCTCGAAGCCCTGACCGTACCTGCCGATCACCATTGCGGACTATGGCGGTTTGCAATGAACTACCCAATCTCTTACATTGACAGGCCATGAACCAGCGTCGGGGACATACAGAAGCGATCTTCGTGCTCGTTTTCTGTATCCTCACTGGGCCCCTTGCGGAAGTGCTGCACCGGCATCCGATGTCGATCCGCCCGACGTCCAGACCGCAGCTGACGAACCACGAATGCGGGAATAGGGAAATCCACGTCCCGATTGATAGCGCCCGCCCTTGCGCCGTCTGCTCCCAGCTGCTGCTAAGGGTCTCTCTCGCGGCAACATATTCTCTTCCCGTTCCCCTCTCCATCTTCAGTGTGCAGTCACTCCCGGACGGCCCGGGGCGGCAGGTCAGCGTCGACTATCTCTTCACAGGAAAGCGCGGCCCCCCGGCCGCGTAAGCCTCCACTCAGCTTTTTGTCCAGAAACACTTCACGGTCACACCAGGAGGGTTGCATGCGACGCCTGTTCGGATTTTGTACGGGGGCGCCTGCGGGGATGCTGGCGTTTTGGCTCACGGCCTTCTCTCAGACGACGGTCAATCCCGATATCAGCGTCATTCCCCGGTTCCTTATCGAATCACACGACGGCGAAAAACTTGCACAGGGCAAACGCGAGTTCAGCCGCCCGGATTTCACCTTCCAGGAGCTTGAGCTGGCCATCCAGGCCTATCTGAATCCGTACGCGAAAGCCGATGTTCTCCTCACTCTTCCCGGCCCCGACGTGGAGGCCGGCAAGCTTGGCATTGAAGAGGTCTATGCCACGGTCGTGCGCGGCCTGCCGCTGGACCTCAACGTCCGGGTGGGAAAATACCGCGTCGATTACGGCAAGATCAATCTGACTCATCCGCATGCCTGGCCATTTATTACCCAGCCGCTCTCGCAGCAACGATTTCTGGGCGAAGAAGGCTTAAACGATCTCGGCATCTCCGTCAGCGCCCTGCTCCCAACGGGGGACGTCTACACGAAGCTGACCGTTGACCTGCTTCGCGGCGGGGCGGTTCCAGGCGTCACCGGCATCCCGGACACGACGGGCGCAAAGCCGTTCTACGCCAACTCAGCACGGCTGATGGGCTTCTTCTCGCTCAGCGACAACAGCGATGCCGAGGCGGGAATCAGCAGCTACACAGGAATCCATGATCCGTACTCACGCGACCGGTTCTGGTACTTGAACCTTGATTTCAAGTACAAGTACCGCCCGAGCATGTATACCTCGCTGGTCCTCCAAGGAGAATACCTGCTCAACAAAAGAAACGCCAGCCGGGACCAGAGCGTACAGCCATTCAGGGATGCGAGGGGAAACCCCGAGCAACGGTCCATTACGACCTCCGGTCTCTACATCTATGCGGATTACCAATTCTTCAAGTCTTTCGACATCGGGGCGCGGTATGACTGGAGCGAGTCACCCTACAGCAAGGATGACCGCGGCCGCGCGGTCGCCATCTTCTTTGGCTATTACCCCGTCGAAGAAACGATCGGCCTCCGTCTCCAGTACCAGAATACGCAGACTGAGCTCCCGGGGAATTCAGAGTCGATAAACTGGATCGGGCTCCAGATGCTTTTCTCGCTCGGCCCTCACAAGGCACACCCGTTTTGACAACAACAGGAAGCGAAATCATGCAACGCCTCATAACCGTTCTTCTTCTAGTTCTCCTTGCAGCAGCTGCGCACGCATCCATTCGCGTTGTGACGACCCTTCCCGAGCTTGCCGATTTCACCCGCCAGATCGGCGGTGACCGGGTGAAAGTGGACTTCATTGTGCGCGGCGATCAGAACCCGCATTTTGTAGAGGTGAAACCGAGCTACATGATGAAGCTCAAATCCGCCGACCTCCTTCTGATGATCGGTATGGAGCTCGAAATGTGGGTTCCGCAGCTTGTTGACGGCTCGCGAAACACAAACCTTGCAGTCGTCGATCTCTCGAAGGGTATCGAGAAGCTG
>DAIUKN010000569.1:0-2341 GCA_036848195.1 Bacteroidota bacterium | reverse complement strand
AGCCGGACGCTGGCAGTGTCTTGACTGAATGCGTTTCCCTGCCGGTACCACTCGTGCCAGACAATCGGGACTCCTGGCTTCCAGTCTACGAGCGTCGTTCCACGGAAGTAGAAGTCCCTCTCATCGGCAATACCGTGCGGGTCGATGTAGTAACCCGTATAGAGCGGGCCGCTTTTTGCCGGCACGAGCGGCATCACGACGGTGTATGCAACAATCCCAGCACACACCAGATAGAAGCGGATCCCTGTCAGCGCAAATCGATGGAGGAGATAGATGCAGCAAAGGAGAACCGGGATCGAAAAGAAACGGCCCCCCATGAAGTCGCCGCCGATAAAAATCACGTAGGCACCATACCCTCCCAGCGAAAGGACAAACGGAAGGAAAAGACGCCGCGAACCTCCCATCAGGGTGAGGGGCGAAAGAAGCAGCAACAAAGCGGAAATCGGATCGTGAAGGAGCAGATTGGTGTGATATGCCAACCCTTTCCCTGCCAGTGTCCAGCGCGTGATTCCGGATGTTCCGGCAAGAACCTTCGCGTAATAGGTGTTTGGCAGCGCGAATCCATAATACACGATTGAGAAGCACTCCCAAAGAACAACCGGCAACAAACCGAGCAGGAGCGCCCCGACGATGCGGAATCCGAAGTGGTCGAAAGCCCGGTACGTCAAAAAGGCGAGCGGGAAGACGCACAGCAGCACATTGTCTGGCCTGCTCAGAAAGGCGAGCGAGGCGACGAAGTAAAGCCGCGTCAGGAGGCCTGGGCTGATCGGCTCATGCGTCGACTTCAAGACGTCTGCGGTGAACAAGACCAAGAGGAAGTAGCTCAGGGGGTTTTCCAACCCCGAAGAGGTGTAATCAATGAAGGCCTTTGAGCTGATCAACAGGAGGGCAAGGAGAATCTTCTTCTGCGGATCCTCCAGTTGCCGCCAGGCTACAACGAGGGTAATCACACACAAGAAAAACGAAAGCCCGTACGCGGTGAGCGGCATGTCACCCGTAACTCCGTACACACCTGCTACGAGGAGAGTCCAGAGCGGATTCGTAAACACCTGCACTCGTTCATCGATGTTCCATCGGAGGCCGTAACCGTTGACCAGGTTCTCCGCAGCCCTGAACGAGATGAACGCATCGTCGCTCAGCCAGCTATTCGCGACAAAGACATACCCGAAGAGAAGAATGAGGCCAAGATCCAAAACCGTGAGTCCGAGAACTGTCTTCCTGGCAACCATCTGCCCCAGGCGGGCAAGGGTGCGACGTGTGGACTCTGGAAAGTGATCCATGAGACGGGCTCACGATAACGGAGAAGCCCGAATTCTCATCCGGGCTCCTTCAGGTACGATGCACAAATCCGTTGCGGGAAGGTCAGAGCTTGTAAGAGACACCAACCTTGAAATAGCCGATGTCGTATCCGAGCTCCGCAGTCGCTGCCCACTTCTGGGAGAAGTAGTAGCGGCCACCGACAAAAACGCCGAAATGGAAGTAACCGCCCCCAACGCTATAGAAGTTATAAACTGCGGCTTCTTTGCCGGAGAACTTACTGCTCACAATGTTGTAACCGATATCGATGCCGCCGTACAGATCCATGTTCTTGAGGTCCTTGATTTCGTCCGCGAAATGATACGCGCCCCTGGCACCAAGGAAGATATAGGTGTATGACCACTTATCCACAGTAAAGGAATACGACGAACTGCTGTACGCCACAATCCCACCGACGGAAATCCTGTTCTGGATCGCATGGTCGAACGATCCGAAGATCGGCGGGACTCCCGAAGATCCATAGACTCCCGGATAGCCCAATCCTAGCCCCAACGTAACGACATTCTCCCCCTTCTTGGACTGAGCTGATGATGTGGACACCAGCAAGACGGAGATGAACAGAACCACAACAAGCGCGAACAGTTTCCTCATAAACATCCTCCCCTGATAATAGTGAATGGGTGCGAAATCGTGGTGCCCAATATATCGTTTTCAGCAATGAGTTACAAGCTCAATTTCCCTCCGTGCGTCCATCAACGGAATTCCAAAGTCTCCGATCAGTGAGACGATCTTCACTGGATAGCCAGATAGTTGCCGTAGCCGACGACAAGCGTAGAGGCGATGAGTGTCCCGAGGCCAATCGCCAATTTGATTTTCGTAGCACCACTGCTGTCCCGCCATTCGTGCAGAGCAATCCCCCAGAGCGAGCTGAAAATGATAATGCTCGCCATGTGAATGGTCCAACTCGAGAATTTGTACTGCCCCATCTGCGTCTCACCCATAGTATAGAAGAAGAACTGCATGTACCAGACAACACCCGCGAGAGCGCTGAAACAATAGTTGCGCAACATCGGCACACGCTCCC
>DAIUKN010000568.1:0-2350 GCA_036848195.1 Bacteroidota bacterium | reverse complement strand
GACCTGAGCATCACTGATCGGGCGCCAATCGAGGAGATAGTGATTCGTTTCGTTGACGTACGCGGTTGGATCATAGATGGGAAATCCACAGTTCACCTCGGCAACGAGTGAACACATTTCATTGAAGAAGAGAATCTCCCCCATATCATAGTTGAAGTGGATCATGTGCTGGAATTCATGAGCCGTCGTCGCAATGCCTTCCTGGAGGCCCCATGCCGCGGTAAGATCAAGCGGCTCACCATCGAGGTAGTAGAACTCGGCAAGATTGCTTTCGGATACGGCCAATTCGTTCATCCCGCTGAAGTACCCTGCCACGAATCCCCCGCTCCCGGCAAAGCCGTCGCGAATGTCCAGGATCAAAATAATGACCCGCGGATCGCCGTCAACATCGGGCGGATTCCCAAATGCAGCCACGTCCATGTCGTAGACCCCTTTTGCGGGATTGGCCGGGGTTCGAGCATCGAACGCCGCAAGAACCGAGTCCACCGCTGCCTGACCGAGGGAGGCGTTCCAAAGTCCATCTTCGACGAAGATATAGCAGTGCGTTCCGACCGCACGACAGGTGGAGGCGGTAAGGTATCGCGTCCCGGTGGTGGCGTCGGGAGCCCACCATTGTTTCGTTGATCCGACGACGAAGTTCCAGGCGCTCGTTTTCCGCAGACTGGTCTCCCGGAGCGCTTCCGGATGGGCGGCAATGTATGCACGGACCTTTTGCTCCTCCTTCCAAAAGACGGAAGAACCGTGAACGGGAAAAACGTCCCGCTTCACGACGCTCTCCTCTTTGACAGGCGCCTGCCTGACCACCTGCGCAGAAAGCAGGTGGAAGGCAGATACGAGAAGCGCCGCCGCGAGAGCTATTCTTGGGGTCACCATGGCCAGGTCCTCCGAATTGAGAATGTCCCACGTGATACAGTCCGATAGACTCTGCCAGCGAGGCTATCACGAAGATATGGTACACTGGACCGTCGGACCCAGAGATTCCGACACCGGCTACCTCCCTCGTTCGAGCTCGGCTTGGAGAAACTCAGCCGTCACGGATTGCGGGGATCGGGCGACGTCTTCCGGAGTCCCCTCCGCAACGATGAACCCCCCTTCCGCCCCGCCTCCGGGTCCCAGGTCGATGATCCAGTCGGCGGTCTTGATGACATCCAGGTTGTGTTCGATCACAATCACCGTGTTTCCTTTCTCCACAAGCTTATTCAGGACGGCCAGGAGCATCCGGATATCCTCGAAGTGGAGCCCGGTCGTCGGCTCATCAAGGATATACAGCGTGTTGCCGGTGCCAATCTTCGAGAGTTCCGTGGAGAGCTTGATCCGCTGCGCCTCTCCGCCGCTCAGCGTCGTTGCCTGCTGGCCAATGCGGATGTACCCGAGGCCGACGTCGTAGAGGGTCCGAAGCTTGCGCTGGAGCCCTGGAATCTCGCTAAAGAAGTCCACCGCCTCCGCGACGGTCATGTCGAGAACATCGGCGATGGATTTCCCTTTGTACACCACCTGCAGGGTTTCCCGATTGTATCGCTTCCCTTTGCAGATATCACACTGCACATAGACGTCCGGCAGGAAATTCATTTCGATTTTCCTGACGCCGTCACCCTCACAGTTTTCACACCGTCCTCCGGCAACATTAAAGCTGAATCTCCCCGCTTTATAGCCGCGGATTCTTGCCTCCGGCATCTGCGTGTAAAGATCCCGCACCAGCGTGAAGAGGCCGGTATAGGTCGCCGGATTGGATCTCGGGGTCCTCCCGATGGGAGACTGATCAATATCGATCACCTTGTCGATATTGCCGACTCCAAGAATTCTTTTGTGCGGCAACGGCACGAGCTTCGACTTGAAGAAGGTCCGGGCGAGAATGCGGTAGAGAGTCTCATCCACAAGTGAAGATTTCCCTGATCCGCTGACACCCGTGACGCCGATCAGCGTCCCGAGGGGAACCTTCAGGGTTACGTTCTTCAGATTGTTCCCGGTCGCGCCCTCCAGAGTAAGCGTTTTCCTATTCCCTCGTCGCCTTTGGAGTGGCACATCGATCATCCGCCGCCCGCGCAGGTAGTGGGTGGTGTAGGAAATCGGCTCGAATCCGTTTCCTCCAACGGGGAGCGAGGCATTCTGTAGAGCGAGACCGTGGGGAGGGCCGGAGGTAACAAGGAAGCCGCCATGTTCGCCGGCTCCCGGTCCCAGATCGATCACGAAGTCTGCGCTTTCGATCATCTCCTTGTCATGTTCCACGACAATGAGGGTGTTGCCCAGGTCGCGAAGACGTTTGAGGGATTCGATGAGTTTCCGGTTGTCGCGCTGGTGGAGCCCGATGCTGGGTTCGTCAAGGATGTAGAGGACGCCGACAGGCTGTGAC
>DAIUKN010000567.1:0-2353 GCA_036848195.1 Bacteroidota bacterium | reverse complement strand
CAGATGATCGATCCGGTAAGGTTTCTTGAGGAGTTTCCGGACAGGATCTTTCACGTTCACATGAAAGACGCGGCACTTCAGCTTGACGGCAAGGCCGGCATTCTCGGCTCTCACCTGAATTTCGGGCAACGAGGCCGGGGGTGGGACTTCCGCTCGCTGGGACGGGGGTCAGTCAAGTTCGAGGAGATCATTCGCGCTCTGAATTCCATCAACTACCAGGGGCCACTGTCTGTCGAGTGGGAGGACAGCGGCATGGAGCGAGAACAGGGGGCCCGCGAGGCGTGCGAGTTTGTCCGCCGGATTGATTTTGCCCCATCCAATGTTGCCTTCGACGCGGCATTTGACCGATGAAGAACACGAACAGGTCAACCCGCCGCGATTTCCTCAAGTCGGCTTCAGCCGCAGCGATAGGAGCAATGGGCCTCCCGCTCTTCATCCCTTCGAGTGCGCTCGGGCGTTCGGGTTCGGTTGCCCCCGGTAACCGGATCACGATCGGGTGCATTGGCGTCGGCGGGATGGGAACGGCGAACATGCAGAGCTTTCTAGGGATTCCGGAAGCCCAGGTCGTCGCGGTCTGCGACGTTGATGCGAAGCACCGCGCAGCGGCACGGTCGACGGTCGAAACGAAAACCGGCAAAAAGGGAGTTGTTGAGTACAACGACTTCCGCGAGCTGATTGCCAGGAGAGACCTGGATGCCGTGAGCATTGCGGTGCCAGATCACTGGCATGCGCTCATCGCAACTGCGGCGGCGAAGGCAGGTCTCGACATTTACGGCGAGAAACCGCTCGGGTATTCCATTGCCGAAGGCCGTGCCATTGTCGATGCGGTGGACCGATACGGTACCGTCTGGCAAACAGGGAGCTGGCAGCGATCCGTCAGGAACTTCCGTACAGCATGCGAGCTGGTTCGGAACGGAAGGATCGGGAAGGTGCACACCGTCCGGGTCGGATTGCCGTCCGGGTACAGCGTCAGCGAACAGGGAGGGTCCCGGCCCGCCCCGGTTCCCCCGGGATTTGACTACGATATGTGGCTTGGACCTGCCCCTGCTGTCCCATATTGCCCGAACCGGTGCCACTGGAACTTCCGGTGGATCAGCGACTACTCCGGCGGGCAACTCACGGATTGGGCCGGTCACCACTGTGACATCGCCCAGTGGGGGATGGGGACTGAATTGACGAGCCCCGTTGAGATCGAAGGGGTAGGTGAATTCCCGAGAGCGAAGGATGGACTTTTCGACACGGCGAAGAGCTACCGGTTTGTCTGCACCTATAAAGAGGGGTTCACCATGATCGTGGCGGACCGGGGCCAGCAGCCAAAGGGGATGGGAATCCAATTCGAAGGGACCGACGGCTGGATCTGGGTTGACCGGGAGGGTTTTGATGCCTCTCCGAAATCTCTGCTCGCCTCGGTCATTGGACCGGGCGAGATCCATCTTTACAAGAGCGATGATCATCACCAGAATTTCCTGGATTGCGTGCGGAGCAGGGCCGAAACGATCACGCCGGCACGTGTGGCGCACCGGTCAATCATGATCGGCCACCTCGGGCTCATCGCAATGAAGCTCAGAAGGAAAGTGCGCTGGAATCCCGAGGCGGAACGGTTTATCGACGATCCCGAGGCAGATCGGCTCCTATCGCGTCCCATGCGAAGTCCTTGGCATCTGTAGACGTGAACACTGAAGACAAAAGCAGCCGACGGTCTTTCCTCAAGACCGTTGCAGCCTCTGCAGCAGGGACGATCGGCCTTCCTCTGATCGTCCCGGCAAGCGCGCTCGGACGAGCCGGCGCCGTCCCTCCGAGCGATCGGATCGCCATGGGGTGCATTGGTGTGGGGGGGATGGGGACGAGCAATATGAACGGTTTTCTGGAGAAACCCCGGGCGCAGGTCGTCGCTGTCTGTGATGTCGATGCGAAGCACCGTGCACGCGCACGTGAGATCGTCGAGAAGAAGACCGGCAAGAAAGGGTGCGCGGAGTTCAATGACTACCGCGAGCTACTTGCGCGTCAGGATCTGGATGCCGTTTCCATCGCGACACCGGATCACTGGCATGCGTTGATTGCGGTGGCGGCGGCAAAGCGTGGCCTTGATATCTACGGTGAAAAACCGTTTGCCTACTCGATCGGAGAGGGCCGCGCGATTGTTGATACTGTGGAACGATACAACCGCATCTGGCAAACCGGAAGCTGGCAGCGATCCGTACGGGATTTCCGATATGCCTGTGAACTGGTCCGGAATGGAAGGATCGGAAAGGTCCACACCGTGCGGGTGGGTCTCCCGTACGGCCAGAACATCCCCGATCAGAAGGGATTCAAGCCGGCCCCGGTTCCAGAAGGGTTCGACTACGACCTGTGG
>DAIUKN010000566.1:0-2355 GCA_036848195.1 Bacteroidota bacterium | reverse complement strand
AACCCGCCCGAGTACGATCCCAAGAAAGTCTATACGGTACCGGCTGCGCTACCGAATACAGCAGCCGTGGTTCAGCCAGTCGTGCCACCACCCAGTTCGCCGGCCAAATCACCTCCGATGGATCCAGTTGTGTTGCGCAACGCGCTCAAAGCCGCTGATCGGACACGTGACATTCTGGAGAAGGTGGGGTCGTTGGATTCCCAAACGCAGCTGCACGCCATTCTTGACGCGATGATGAGAGGGGAGCAGGCGCCGCCTGAATTGCGCTCAACATTCAGGGAGACTTTCGAAGCGCACAAGGTACAAATCCATGAGGCATTCGAAAAACAATACAATCGATATCAACAGGTTCTGGGCGAAGAGCACAGATCTCCAACCATGCCACCTCCGTTGAGAAAAAGCGGTGGATCAGAGGCCTTTTCGCTCTTTCGCGTGAGTACGCGAGGGGTGAAGGGGACCCAGATGCCGTGGACCCATCTGGTTGATCTTCCCCGAGGAGCCACGGTGAATCTTGAGCCCGATTGCTGCGGTGCATGGCATATCGTCACCATTCCGGACAGTGCCTTTGAGGGTGGTGGTTTCAATCTGGAGATCAAGTCGGCAGGACGATACAACTCCGATAAAGACCACATTAGTGTGGATGGTGAAGCTATCACAACGACGACCAAGGTCGTTGCAGGCGACAAGGCAACCGTCAAAGTAAAGATTACGAAAAAGAATAGAGCGGTCGTCAATCGATGTCCTTCCGCCTCCGGTTTGGTGCCTGGTGACGCAAGTATCTATGAGGAAATGGGCTACAACGTATCCACACCGACGACGAACCACAGCGCGGGCATCTTTGTTCACGATCGCGCCAAAACAGAGGCGCAAACCGATGAAGAAGGATTCGTCCAAGAAATCAAAATGGAAATCACGGCAGAGGATCTCGACGGCGAAACCACTCAGGTCTTGCGGCAAGCATCGGGCAATGCGCTCAAGAAACGGGATATGCCCGTCATGTGTTCCGGCTGTACCGCACGCGTCGCTGATGCCGCGAAGAAACTGGGAGGGATGGCCTCCTGGAACTATTACAATGCGGAGCAGTTGTGGAGGAAGCCTGTCTACAGCGCAGATGCCTGCGTCAAGATCCATTTTACGCCGGCGACAAAGACAGTCTCGTTATCTCCAGGTGGCTCGACGAAAGTGAAGGCAGAGCTGCGGACCGTTGGAGGCGACCAAGCAACCGAGGGACGATTGTTTGAGCTGCAGGAATTACACGACGGAAAGGTGACACCCAAGGACGTGAAAACGAGCCCTGCCTCACCTGCAGTGTTTTCCTTCACTGCGCCCCAGAAGAAGTGGACAAAATCAGAACTCCCCGGCTTTCGGGTTCTTAACAGTTCGTCCAGGGCTGGAAGAGCCGGTCCCGAAGAGTGGGAATTGGGGGTTGGTTTGAAACTCAGGTTTGGCCAACGGATTATGGCCGATCCGCAATCTCTCAAGGCAAAGGGGGGCTGGGCGCAGTTCGATGGCGCCGTGCAGTTCGAGATCCTACTTCAACCACAACCGCACGCTGAAGGCTTGTTCCTCGGAGAAATCAACCTCGTTCGTCCCATGGTAGTCCGGCATGTGAAATATGGGACGTGCGGATCGGCATCCCGTACTGAGCGCTGGCTTGTGACGGCACACGTCAACCCGAATAGCGAGTCCATGGATGTTCAGTTTGGGTTCACCACGTCGAATGAGCAAGGCTCCTGGACATGCGGGGGAGGTAGGGATGAGCTCGCCGACGATCTCTTCGCGATCTTGGAATCTGTCAACATGCCGACGAGAACCGGGATGAAGAAGGACTTCAATGCCAGGAACATAGAGTTTTTGGAATGGCTCAGCGTGGAGGTGGTGGAAGGACTTGATTAATACAGAGAGGTGTCGGTCTATGGGAACAGCGTGGATGCTTGGCCGATTTCTGTTTCTTCTTATCGTCGCGCTGTTGACCGCTAATTGCGGCGGCGGGGATAAGCACCTGCCGTCGTCGAACCCACCGGAATACGATCCCAAGAAAGTCTATCCGACACCGGCTCCATCTCCTCAATTGGCCATGCCGTCTGATAAGCCAGCATCGCCACGCACGGCCGTGCCTGACCCATGTGAAAGACCACTCAAGAAACGTCCTGACCCAGACGAGCCGCCGACCGGGTGCAGCGGAGTATCTGAACGTGATGAGAGATTGATCGTCGGAGAAGGGGGCGCTGGCGGTGGAGGAGGAGGTGGGAATAGCGATCGCGGCGGAAGGAGCGAGAGACCGGCGCGTCCAACAGTAGGGCACCCATCGTATGTCCTGGAATTCAAGTCGCACATTGTTCAAAGCCCGTTGAA
>DAIUKN010000565.1:0-2366 GCA_036848195.1 Bacteroidota bacterium | reverse complement strand
CGTCTATACCCAAAGCCACATCGACTACGTGATCGAGGTGACTGTCGATTGCTTTGAGCGCAGGAGTTCCATGGGGGGCTACAGGATCGTGGAGGAACCGCCGATGCTGCGACATTTCACAGCGAAATTCTCTCCCATCAAGTGACAGAAACCCGTTGCTTAAGAGATCAAAAAGTGGTATACTCTTAAGTGGTTGATTTCATTCGAGTTGTATGAATGATCTGCAGGAACGAACGAGCGCCTGCAGCGGATAAACCTCCGGCCAAACAGCAATCTGCACGGCATGATCAGTTGTCCGGTTTGCGGAGAACAGAACGACGATCTGGCGGTAGTCTGCCGCTCCTGCAAGAGCTATGTCCAGGCTAAAGTAGATACGCTTGATCTTTTTTCCACAGTCTGGGGCTTGATCGAATCTCCTTCGGCGACGTTCAAGCGGATCGTCATGTCGCGCAACAAGAACTATGTGATCGCGTTGAGTTCCGTCTTCGGGATCGCATTGCTCTATGCTGTTTTCTGGTACAGAACTCTCGGACGGCTGTTTCCAAATGTTCTCGTCCTGCTGGGAGCCGGATTGCTCGCGGGCCCCCTGGTCGGCATTCTGTTCGCCCTGACGTCGGCCTTCCTGCTCCGTGGTATCGCCCGGCTGTTTGGCGGACGATCAACGTTCAAGAACATGTTGTCGGTTTTCGCCTACGCGATGGTGCCGGTATTGTTCTCACTGGTGTTCGTGCTCCCCGTTGAAGTTGCGATATTCGGGAGTTTTTTCTTTGACGGCAATCCGTCGCCCCTGGTGATCAGCCCGATTCTCTATCTAGCGCTGCTCGGATTTGATGCCATCGCCGCGCTCTGGTCCTGGGTCCTGCTCGTCGTGGGGACTAAGGTCGTCCATGGTTTTGCGATGCCCAGAGCGCTGGCGGTGATAGCCTGTGCGACGGCAGCCTTCGGTGTTGTGGTGTATGGGCTTCGGTACATATGAGGGAAGGGATGGAGCGGGAGGAATTCGAGAGGATAGCCCAGGAGGAGTTCGATGCACTCCCGCAGGTATTTCAGGCAAGCATCGATAACGTCCACGTTGTCGTTGAAGAAATCGATACGGCTGTCGCGCGAAAGAGGGCAGGCGTGTATGCAGGGTCGTTTTTACTCGGTCTCTATGAAGGAATCCCGCTGACGCGACGCGGGACCGATTACGGGATGTTCCCCGTCGTCCCTGACCGGATCACACTGTTCAAAAACAATATTGAATCCGTTGCAGCATCAAAGGAGGAGATCCGGGCCCGCATTCGGGAGGTTTTGATCCATGAAGTGGCGCATTACTTCGGGATGACGGAGAAAGAAATCCGGCGCGCCGGGTACTAGAGCCTCTCCGGGTGTTGTTCCCCTCGAACGACGGGACATCGAGGTCCTCCCGGTCTGACCTTCATGGACCAATTCCGGCGGGACGAGCCGGGCTCTCTCCAAGACGGACTCTGTCCGAGGGTTGGCGGCAATTGATGCTGAGCGGCACGAGGAGTCCCGGAGGGAACCTGGCGCGAATCGGATCCCCGGGGGTGGTTCCATCGCATAGGCTTTGCCGCTCAACGTTGTTGACTCATCCCCGCATTCCCTTTCTTTCGCAGGGAGGGGAAAGGATAGGTAAAGTAAAAGGTTGCCTGGACATCGATCTCCCGGCCTTTGAAATGCCGGAAGCTTTGCCAGCGGTGCCATGCGGACCTCGTATCTGCGTTGTCATTGAAGAAAGGATGAGGAAGAATGCCAAGAGTGATGTTTACGATTTCGTATTCAATCAAACCGGAGCATCGGAACAGCTACCTCTCTCTTATCGCCCAGTTGAAAGACCATCTTGCGTTGCAGGGAAGGAAGAACTACTCGGTCTTTGAAGCGAAAGGGAAGAAGAATCACTTCACAGAGGTCTTCGTGACAGCCAGCGTTGAGGAATTCGATGCCCTTGAAGACAATCAGGACGAGAAGACGGAGGCCCTGGTTCGCAAACTGGAGGAGTTCGTGGATGACGATGGGATGAAGTATTCGACGCTCACCGAGGCCCTCTGAAGCCGGTCCTTCCAGAACTCATTCGGATCGGAATATCCCTTTGGCCCTGAAACGGCACATAGACCCCATCGCCCGCTTCATGCAGGAGCATGATAAGGCGCTTGTCCAGCTCTCCACGCTCAGCAAGGCTACCCGCGCCGGCATCGAGGCGATCGGCTTCGAGCTGTTTGCCGCTCGCCCGGCCGAAGGCCTGACGGCGGTGAAGATTCCGGCCGATCTCGACGGCTCGGCTTTTCTCAAGAAGCTCGAGAGCCGCTACGGCGTGAAGGTCGCCGGCGGTCAGGCTCACCTCAAGGGCAAGATCTTCCGCGTCGCCC
>DAIUKN010000564.1:0-2369 GCA_036848195.1 Bacteroidota bacterium | reverse complement strand
GCCCCGATGCTCGCGGCGGAGACATTTCCGTACTGCGTTCTGAACTGGCCCGCATTCGTCCCGACGTAGTCCAGCATAGACCGGAGATCCTTCAGGTCCAGAAGCAAGAGCCCGTTGTCGTCGGCGATTCTGAAGACCATCGTCAGGACGCCTGATTGGGTCTCATTGAGGTCGAGAAGCCGCGAGAAGAGCAACGGGCCCATTTCCGATACCGTCGCCCGCACAGGATGACCCTGCTCGCCGAAGACATCCCAGAATGTCACCGGCGATCCCCAGTACGCGAACCCGCCGAGTTTGAGCTGTTTGATCCGCTCTGCAATTCTCGTGGTCTCCTTTCCCTGTTGACTGATGCCGGAGAGGTCACCTTTGACATCAGCCATAAAGACCGGAACCCCGATCGCGCTGAATTGTTCTGCGAGCACCTGGAGGGTCACTGTTTTTCCCGTCCCCGTGGCACCCGCAATAAGACCGTGGCGGTTGGCCATGCCCGGGAGGAGAAAAAGCTCGATTACGCCCTTGCCAACGAGTATCGACGCATTGAGGTCGGACATCAGAATGCCTTTCATGAAGAATTGATTGCGTAATATAGAAATCAGCGGGTTGAAATTCAAAGCAGACGGGGTCCACGACCAGAGGAAAAGACGTTGGTCAGTGGGTGCCCGGATGAGAAGAGAGGAGGTTACGCCGGGACAATCTCCACGGTTATTCCGTCAGGATCCATGACGGTGAAACCTGTCGTTCCCGATCCCCTCTCGCGAAGGGCACCTGGTCCAAGATTCGAGACGATACGCGAACGCAAAGCCTGATACCCCTCGGTGTCACCCAGGTCGAGGGAATAGGAAACAAGACCAAGCCCGTCGGGCGCCGGGGCGGAACCGTTCCGCGTTCCCCATGTGTTGACCGCGATGTGGTGGTGGTATCCGCCGGCCGACATGAAGAGCGCGCCGGGATAGGACCGCTGCGTGACGGCGAGACCGAGGAGGTCGTGGTAGAATTTCTCCGACCGGGCCAGATCCGAAACCTGAAGATGGATATGGCCAATGTCGGGCAACACTGCAACAGCTCCGCCCGAATTCGCGGCCTCAGCCAGCAGCGCTTCGACATCAAGGGGATCCGTCGCCATAGCCAGTTCTCCCCCCTGCCGCGGCCATGAGTCCCTCGGCCGATCAGAGTAGAGTTCTACCCCGTTCCCATCGGGATCGGCGAGGTACAGGGCATCGCTGACGCGGTGGTCCGCCGCACCTTGTACTGGATAGCCGTATTTCAGGAGGCGGATCAGTCCTTGCGCGAGAGCAGGACGATCCGGATACCGGAAAGCAACGTGGAACAGCCCCGGGGTCCCCCGCCGCCGAATTGGCGCTGAAGGGGCCACGGTGAGTTTGACAAGGGGCGACGATCCCCGTTCCGCGGAGAGATTCAACGTTCCATCCCTGATTTCCGATTGATGGAAACCGAGAAGGTCATGGTAGAACTCCCGGGCGGCCTGAAGATTCGAGACCCGCAGGTGGATCTGTCCCACGCGCAATGAACCGGGAAGTTGCCAGGTATCGTTAACCGTCTTGAGTTTCATCATCTGTTCCGGCCGGCATATCTCTCCGGGCCCGCAGCGCAAGCCCGGAGAGTGCCGCCGGCCAATGACTTCACGAAGGAGATCCCTCTTTCTTCTTGCCGAACTCAACAAGGAGGGTAATGTTCACGATGTCGCCCGCGACCAGACCACCCGCCTCGACCATCTTGTTCCATTTCACGCCGTAGTCGAACCGGTTGACGGAGGTTGTCGCCTTGAAAGCCGACTTCAGGTTCCCCCAGGGATCGGTCACCGACCCATTGTACTTTGCATCGAGCACAACGGACTTGGTTACGTCGCGGATGGTGAGATCTCCTGTGATCTTGTATCTGTCTTTTCCCGTCTTCTCGAAGGACGTGCTCATGAACTTGATGTCCGGGAACTTCTCGGCATTCAGAAAGTCATCCGATCGCAAGTGTTTGTCCCGGCCTTCGTTGTCGGTGTTGATGCTCGCGGTTTTGATCGTCGCCTCGAGCTTGCTGTCAGAGAAATCTTCTTTTCCCTGCTGCAGGGTCACTTCGAACTGCGTGAACCGGCCGGTGACCTCGGCGATCACGAGATGGCTGACGGAAAAATCGACTCGACTGTGCGACAGATCACTCTTCCAGGTTGTTTGAGCGGTCGTCAATGAAAGTCCTAGCAGCAGCCCGAAGCCAAGTGCCACTGTTTTCCTCATGATGGAGATCCCTTCTGTGGTGATTGGTGTATGTGAGTTGAAACACGAATTCATCAAAATCCGTTCGACCGATGCGTTCCATCGCAATAGGGCTTGTTCTTCGAACCGCCGCAGCGACAGAGGGCC
>DAIUKN010000563.1:0-2376 GCA_036848195.1 Bacteroidota bacterium | reverse complement strand
CATGTGAGCGCCTTTCGTGTATATTCCTGGAATGATCAAGTACAGACACGCCCTTGCCCTGAACCCCTATTTTGGGGATTCCACCGCAATCATGGGGACCTTCCCCCCGACCGGTCTCGAGTATATCGCCGCCAGCATGAAGGGCCTGGTCGGCAAAGTAACCCTCCTCGACCTTCGGTATGAGAGGGCGTACCAGGATCCCAAGGTCCTGAGCGAGTTCATCAGGAACGAGATCGACCTCCTGTGTGTCAGCATCCGTTGGCAATCCCAGTTCAAGGAGGTCTGCCATTTTGTGTCTCAGCTCCCCCCTGAGGTCACCACGGTCGTGGGAGGCTACCAAGCGACCCTCGAAGTCGAACACCTGCTTGACCGGTATCCCAATATCGACATGGTCGTGCGCGGGGAGGGCGAAGAGATCATCAGGCAGATCGTTTCAGGGGTGCCGCACAAGGATATCCGCGGGCTCTCCTATCGGGAGAAAGGAGAGACCGTGCACAACGAGATCCATCTTCTGCCCGATGTTGCGAGTCTTCCCTTTCCGGAGCGGTCCCTGAGAAGACACGACTATTACTTCACTCAGCAGGGCGTACGCCTCACCAGGCACACCTTTGACACGGTGTTGACCACCAGGGGGTGTCCGTTCAAATGTAAGTTCTGTACGTTCAGCCTGAACCCGTTGGGGCAGAAGCGGAGCTACGCCGAACGGCCGGTCGAATCGGTCATCGAGGAATTGAAAACGGTGGCCGCAGATGCGGTGCTCTTCAGCGATGACAACTTCTTCAACAACCCCCAGAGGTCCGAACGGCTTTGCGACCTGATTATCGAGAACAAGATCCAGAAGACTTTCGTTGTCCAGGCTCGGATAGACATGGCGAAGCATCCCAGGCTCCTGGACAAGGCGCAGCAGGCGGGCTTCAAGATCTTCCTGATCGGCATCGAGTCCCCGCACGACCGGATCTTGAAGCAGCTTCAGAAGGGCATCACCCAACAGCAGGTGCGCGACGCCTTTGCTGTCCTGTCGCGGTACGACTTCTACCTGCATGGGTATTTCATCTACGGCAACATCGGCGAGACCGAAGAGGAGATGCTCTACATCCCGAAGTTCGCGAAGGAGATCAAGTTGGATTCCATCTCCTTCCAGAAACTCCGTGTTGAAAAGTTCTCGCCCCTGAAGGAAATAATTGAGCGGACGCCAGGCTACCACTACGACCGTGACGGCGGCCCCGTGTACTCGGACCGTTACGGGCTCAAAGAGCTTCGGCAGATCCGAAACCGGATCCGCTCGGAGTTCTACGATCTGCCGCAGATCGTCCATATCATCAGGAAGGCGGGCCGCCTTGGGATCTTCCGTTGGCGCGACCTGGCGGATGCACTCCCTCGTCTCCCGCTCCTCGCGTATCGCTCGGCCCGACGAGAGATGCGAAAAAGAGCATAACTCAAGCCCGCCACGCCGCTGCCGGGTGTCCACCCTTTTCGGGTGGCAAGACAACCGGCCGCACTCTGGAGACAAGTCAATTCAATCGCCCCAGCGTCAGTCGCGGTAGCAGCCTCTGGGATCATGATGGCCAGGGTGTTCCTGGATCAACAGGGCGCGCATCGATACGCTGCAGAGGCGCAAGAGACTCTACCCGCGGGCCGGCTCACCCGGCGAGCCGCGCCGCCGCCAGATCACGCCCGAGAGGCGCGACGGGGCGTCCCGCGGATCAGAATGTCGGTCCGATCCGATAGATCGAAAACTCGGTGTGGCCGAGGAGCTCCGCCTTTGTACGCTTGCCTCCGGCCACGGCGAGGATCTCGTCAAAGATCCGCCTTCCTCCTGGATGACGATGCCGCGAGCGGGCTTGCCGAGGCCCTCGATGGCCTGCAGCATGCTGAGGGGCTCCAGGCCTTCGCAGCCCAAACCGATCACGACGATGGCCCCCACATTGGGGTTGGCCGCAGTGTTCCGGAGCGCGCGAAAGGTGAGACGGGCGTCAGCACCGACCTGGCAGCAGCCGTACGCATGACACGCCGCCACGCAGCCCGGGACGTCTCAGGCGATGTCCGACGCCACCCGCGCGGCGCAGACACTCGTCGGCAGGATCAGCACGTGGTTCCGAATCCCCATCTTGCCATCGGAGCGCCGATATCCTTGGAAGATCATCTCGACTCCCTTGCATCCTCCACACATGCGGCCGCCACTCGGGGCGAGCGGCGCGGAAGCCGACTCGGCGCGGGGAGAGTATCGAAGGGCCGCCGGCCTGTCAACACCGGTCTGCCGTTCGCGACTGCCGTTCTCTCGGGCGCCGGGTTACGAGCCCGTATCTCTCTTCTTGGAACACCCCGTTTTCTGTTGATGAGATCGACTTGCTCGGCCATACTTCCCCGGACATTCTT
>DAIUKN010000562.1:0-2402 GCA_036848195.1 Bacteroidota bacterium | reverse complement strand
ACGAGTTCGGGGGGCTGGATCTCCCGGAGACGGGGATCAAGGGATACGAAGAGCTGACCGCACCAGGGAGGGAATAAACGGGGTTTTCGGCATGCGAGAGGCGCACGCGCGGGGGCGACGATACTCAGGGGGAGGTCGTCGGCCGCCCGCGTGACTTTGTTTCCGCTATCTTGCCTGGTTCTTCTTCGCCAAGAGCCAATCGTACAGGGCCGGATTGTCGTAGGTCTCCGTCCAGGAGTCATGCCCTGCCTCAGGGTAGACGGTGAAGCGGACATCGCCTCCACACGCTTTCAGGACGTTGACGAGGCTCTCCGTCCGGTCGATCGGCACAACAGGGTCTTTCTTGCCGTGAAATGCCCAGACGGGAACGTTTCGAAGGGAGCAGACAGCGTTTGTGTCACCCCAGCCGCAGATCGGAGCGATGGCGGCAAACCGACCCGGCGACGCCATCGCCAGCTTCCAGGTTCCGTTTCCTCCCATGCTCAAACCTGTCACATAGACCCGCGAACGATCGACCTTGTAGGTTCCTTCGATTTCATCCAGCAATGACGAGAGGACTGCGGTCGACCAGAATTCGTTTTCAGGACACTGCGGTGAAACGACAATGAAAGGGAATTTCTTGCCTTGATCCAGCAGCTTGGGGGGTCCGTGCTTCTTCACCAAATCGATGGACGTCCCGCGTTCGCCGGCTCCGTGAAGAAAGAGAACCAGGGGCCATTGCTTTCCCTTCTCCCCGTACCCTTCGGGAAGATAGAGCTGATACTGCGTGGTCACATCCTGCGCGATCCGCGTTGAGTATGCCAGGGGTTGTTGTCTTCCCACGATCATGGGAATCTCCTTTGTGGCGGTGCATCCGGACATCATCGTGAGCAGGACAAACGTCAGGGGCGCTCCAATCTTCATACTCTTTCTCCCGCAGTGATGTCATTGGCCGATGATTTGAAAAGGCGTGGGGGGATCAGATTCCGAGAAGAGTCCGGGGTGATTGCTCAGGCTACCCGGGATTCGTATGATGGCGCCCAGCCGGGAGCCAGATCTTCAGACTCCTGCAGGGACCGGTAGAGGGTGCTGAGTTGGTTGGCAGCCAGATCGGCTGTGAACTCCCGCCTGGCAAATCGGAAATTGTGGAGTGCAACATCTTCGCGAAGTCTTGCGTCAGTGAAAAGTTGCTCGAGGAACCCGGCAAGGATTTCCGGGTCAAAACTCTCCGACAGAAAGCCCATCTTTCCGTTCTGGAAGAAGTCGGGGAGACCACCCACAGGCCGGGTCACCACTGGAATTCCAGCCGCCATGGCCTCGAGCACCGATATAGGCATTCCCTCGCTGTGCGTCGGCAAAAAATAGATGTCGCCATCCCGGAGTCGATCATACTTTGCCGGGCCGGAGAGATGGCCGAAGAAGCGGACTCCATGGATTTCTTTTAGTCCGACATATTCCATCGCTCCCGCCAACTCAGCTCCGTCACCGACGATATCCATCCGGGCCTCCGGCCGCCGTTGCCTGAGAACCGCGAATGCATCCAAAGCTTCGTAGATGCCTTTTCCTTTTTCGATCCTGCTAAGGAACAGGACCGTGCATGCAGCCCCCCTTTTTCTCAGCTTGTTCCGGAGGGAGTACTCGCTGATTTGCGAAACGAGTTCGTCTTCCACCGAGGTCCTTGCGAGATGGATCGGCTTCTTCACCCCCATGTCGATCAGCTGTCTCTTGAAAGATGAGGCGAGGACGACGAATGCATCGGCCCTCGAGAAGACTGCGCGGAAAAGGGGGAGATGGTGTCTTGTGAGAGCATTCTTGAAGTTCTGATCCCAACCGTGGAAAAAGACGATCACTTTCGATCGGAGGGCCTTGGCGAGCAACAAGAGAATGCCGTCCCGTGTCACCGCCTTGAAGTTCATCGAAGGGTTGATGTGGACAACATCATACCGCCGACGGATAAGAATAAAAACGAAACGGACAAAATCGGCGATAATTCGTAAAGCTGCAGCAGCGATTCCTTCCTTTTCTCCCCGGGCACCAACGACAAAGTAATCGACGTCGGCATCAAACTTCCCCTTCAACGATCGGAACAGTTGTCCAACTCCACCGGACTTTGTCAGGTCAGCCGTGCAGATAAGGACCTTCACCTATGTGTCTCCTCGGTCATGACAGCGTGAGTTCCGATGAAACTGCTAGGTCTTTCTTGATGTGAGAAAAGAGTTTAGGGGTGTCACGAGGAAAATCTGTAGTAAGGAAACAAACAAATCTTCCAATGTCAACCAGAAAAATTGCGAATGCGCTTACAGATGCCTGTAGCTAGAGAGCAGGGGAGAGAGCGGTGAAGAGAAACTGTTGGATTACCTCTGATGAATCATTGTAACAACTTTTCATGTAACTATTTAGACCGGTTGTCTGCTAAATCACTT
>DAIUKN010000561.1:0-2406 GCA_036848195.1 Bacteroidota bacterium | reverse complement strand
AAAAGAGTGAACGTGGAGCAGGAGACGGGGACGACATGCGTGTCCACGGAGGCTGACCAGGAAGACCGCCCAGGTCATCGGGAGGAACGAAATGACGACGAAATCTGATGAAAAACTGGTCCCCTCTTCAGATTGCCTCCCCCACGATGACAGCAATCGGGACGCGATGACCATCAGATAACTTGTTGGACACCTTCTCAGGATGAGCTAAATCATCCCGCGCTTGATGGCCTTGGCGACCGCTTCAGCCTTGGAGTGAACCTGCAGTTTTTCGTAGATGTGGCGAATGTGATTGCGGACAGTATCGAGGCTTATGAACAATCGCTCGCCGATCGTGACGTAGTTGAGTCCCTCCGTCAACAAGGCGAGGATTTCGGATTCTCGGGACGTGAAGCGGACCATTTCCTCCTCAGGAGAGATCTGTCGCTTCAGCATCCCCATGGCTTGCCGTGCAACAAACGGGGTCATGGGCATCCCTCCCAGCGCCGCCTCCTCGATGGCTTGCAGGAGTCTAACGGGAGGGGTCTTCTTCAACAGGTAACCATCGGCTCCGGCCTGAATTGCCCGGAAAATATTGGTGTCATCCTCATACACGGTCAGCATGATGACCTGTGCAGCGGGATGTTTCCGCTTGATCATGCTGAGCCCTTCAATGCCGGATTTCCCCGGAAGATTAATATCCAGCAGGACAACATCAATTGCAGGCATCGCCGGGACAGCCTCTTCCATGGAGACATATCTCCCAACGCACCGGAATCCATCCGTTCCCTGCAGGAGATGGTAGAGACCCTCCCGGAAATCATCGTGATCTTCTATGATGGCAACGCGTATGTTTGCCGGTTCGGCCATTGTAAGGATAACCTACCGTTCGGTTAGTGTGATAACAATGACATGTTCATGTCATACTCACCGAGAGATGGAGCGAGGTCCCCTTGCCGGGGCATGAATGAATGGACAGCGTTGCTCCGATTTCTTCTGCGCGTTTGGTCATGTTCCTCAATCCGTGCCCGCGGGTTGGTGGGCCGCTTGTTTCTGTCACGCGTGACGCCCCCTGCCGCTGCGCATCAATGGGGAATCCAACCCCATCATCCTCAATCGCCAATTCGAGTACACCGCTCGTGATCCCGACGCGCAAAGACACCACCGAAGCCCGCGCATGCTTGGCAATGTTGTTCAATGCTTCTTTGAAAATAAGATAGATGTTCTTTCGCAGCTTCTCAGGCAGGAGGGTCTCGCCCGGGTGCCGGGGCAAGTCACCGGTATAGGCAATCTTGTTTGCCGAGCAGAGATCTGAAGCGAGGTCGTTCATCCGCCAGAGCAGGTCCTGTAGGGTGTCGTGGCGAGGTGCAACCGACCAGACAATGTCACTGACCGCGTCTTGTGCTTCATTCAACAACGTGCTTATCCGTTCCACCAGATCGCTCGTTGATTGCGACGTGTTCCGCAATCCCCGGTGAAGCGATTCCGTGTAGAGGGCAATACTCCCCAGCGTCGAGGCAACATCATCATGAAGGTCGCTGGCGATCCGGTCCCGCGTCCGATCGCGTTCTTGCAGGATTGCCTGCTGCTGTTCCAGTTGCTGGATTTTTCTTCTGAGATTCCTTATTTCAAGGTATCGGATGGTCCCGCCGATTGAGGCGGCTACGGCAAGCCAGAGGAATGTCGTGAACCACCACCGTTTCCACCAGGGCGGAGCGATAGTCACACCGATCGATGTTCCAGCTTCGTTCCAGATTCCATCGTTGTTTGACCCCTTCACTTTGAAGACATATTTCCCGGGCTCAAGATGCGGATACGCTGCATAGCGCCGCGTGCCTGAAGAAACCCACTCCTTGTCTATTCCTTCCATCTTGTAAGCGTACTGATTTCTTGAAGGTGTTGTGTAGCTCAGCGCCGCAAATTCGAAAGAAAGGGAGTTGTCATCATGCGAAAGATTGATCTCCTTCCCGAATTGTTCCGACTTTTCAAACTTCTTGAACGCGGTGATCACCACGGGAGGAAGAAAGGTGTTATCCCGCACACTGTCAGGGTGGAAGCGGGTAATGCCGCCCGTGCCCCCGAAGTACATTTCGCCATTCCGCACGCGAAGAGCAGCACGCAAATGAAACTGATTTCCGTGGAGTCCGTATGACGCATCGTAATTCTTGAATCGCCCGATGTGGCGATCGAACTTCGAGATCCCTTTCGTGGTGGCAAGCCAGAGATTCCTATTGCTGTCCTCGGCCATCGCCATCACGGCGTTGTGCGGAAGCCCATCTTTTTCCGTGAAGTGGGTGAATGTGCCGGTTTGGCAATCCAACCTGCTCAGACCTCCCGGCGCCGTCCAGAGAGTCCCTCCACTGTCCTCATACATCGCGAGGATGGGCTCGCTGGCCAGACTTCCGGGTATTTTAGGGTCCGCTGGGA
>DAIUKN010000560.1:0-2414 GCA_036848195.1 Bacteroidota bacterium | reverse complement strand
ACGAATTCCCACAGTACATGGAACAGGCGCATGCGAGCGACCTCCCGGTCTTCCGTGCCGCCTGGCCGGACTGGTGGACGGATGGCGTCGGATCTGCGGCCCGGGAGACCGCGGCCGCGCGCAAGACTCAGGCAGAGATGATTGCGACCCAGGGACTCTTCTCGATGGCCAGACTGCTTGGCTCGAAGATTCCGGACGATGCTCTTGCCAAGACTGAGGCAGTTCACGATGCCCTCCTTTTCTATGATGAGCACACGTTCGGGGCGGCGGAGAGCATCACTGATCCTCGAGTGGAGAACAGCATGGTCCAATGGGCCGAGAAGGGCGCGTATGCGTGGGATGCCGTGAAGAACTCCCGCTTGTTGCGGGAGACCGCTCTGGGTCTCCTGCAGGAGTACCTTCCACCATCCGATGTCCCGACCATTGCCGTCTTCAACACACTCAACTGGAGCCGGTCCGGGCTTCATACGGTCTACATTGACAACCAGATTCTCCCTCCCGACCAACGCTTCCGCATCACAGACCTCCAGGGGAGAACCGTTCCCGCCCAGCGAATTTCGACCCGGGCGGACGGAACAACATGGGGACTATGGGTTGAAGATGTGCCCGCGATGGGATTCAAGACCTGCCGCATTGAGGTCTCGAAGGAGAAAGTCCAGCAATCATTACGAATCGAGGCTCCCCCGACCGTCCTGGAGAACGAATTCTATCGTGTGACAGTGGATTCCGGGAAACGGTCGATCGCCAGCATTTACGACAAAGAGCTGAGCCGCGAATTGATTGATCCCGATGCTGAATGGCATGGCGGTCAGTTCATCTATGAGACTCTGAGCAACCGCGAGCAGCTCGAGCAGCTGAAACTCGAAGGTCACACACGCTCGGCGTTGAGCGGATTGAGAATCATCAATGGTGCAGATGGGGATATCTGGAAGAGCGTTATCGTTGCCGGGCACTCGGACGGCTATTCCGGCGACGAGGGCGTGAAGTGCGAAATCCGGCTCTACAAAAGGGCGAAACGGATCGAACTGCACTTTTCAGGCATGAAGTTGCCCGTGAACAGTCCCGAGGCTGTCTATGTTGCGTTCCCCTTTTCACTGGCACATTCGAAAATTGTGTATGAGGCACAGGGCGGAATGGTTGTTCCCGGTGAGAATCAGCTGCCCGGTTCTTCATCGGACTGGCATACAATACAAAACTTCGCCTCGGTACGAAGTAACGAGGGACAAATCATCCTGGGCAGCGATGAGATCCCCCTGATGCAGTTCGGGGGAATCAACACAGGCAAATTCCAGCGAATTGCGAAGATCGAGAAGCCCGCGATGTTCTCCTGGGTATTGAACAACTACTGGACCACGAACTTTCTGGCAAGCCAGGAAGGCGAGCTGAAGTGGAGCTACTACCTTACATCGATCGCGGATAGCTCAAACACTGCCGCCACGAGATTCGGGTGGGGATCTCGCGTTCCGCTTGTTTCCCGGGTCCTTCCGGCAGGCCGGGGAAGCTCCAGACCCGTCGTCCAATCGCTCCTGAATTCGTCCGTGCCGAACATCATCATGGTGAGTATCAAACCCTCCCGGGACGGGTCTGGAGTTCTGGTCCATTTGAGGGAGGTGGAGGGGAAGCGGACACAACTTCCGCTCTCCGGTCTCTTCGGGAAAACAGGAGTCTTCTCGGTCGAACAAGTCAACGTCTTGGAGGAATCGCTCCGGCCGGCTGGAACCTCGGTCCAGTTCGATCCGTATGAAGTCAGGTTCCTGAAATTTGTGGTCCGATAGGACGAGGAGAGCCTCATGCGGATATCCCTCCTCAGTATTCTGATCGCATTCGCCGGGATTGCGGCGGCCCAACCTCGCGGTGGGGGTGAGGCCAATCCCGGCCTGCAGACACATGCAGAATCCTTGAAGAAGTGGAACGATATGCGGTTTGGCATGTTCGTACATTGGGGTCCCGTCACGCTGCGAGGTACAGAAATCGGATGGTCCCGTGGCGTGCAAGTGCCCATTCAGGACTACGACAGCCTCTACCGGGAATTCAACCCGGTCTTCTTCGATGCGCGAGAATGGGTTGGTTTGGCAAAGGCGGCGGGGATGAAGTACCTGGTCATAACATCCAAGCATCACGATGGGTTCTGTCTCTGGGATTCGCGGTACACCGATTACAGCATCGCTGCCACCCCTTACCATCGTGATGTTTTGAAAGCACTCTCGGAAGAATGTGCGGGGCAGGGAATCGCGTTCTGCACGTACTATTCCATTCTCGATTGGCATCATCCGCACTATACGACACGGTACGGCGGTGATGCGCGGCCCCTTGAAAATTCCGACATGGAGATCTACCGGTCCTACCTGAGACACCAGATCGAAGAGCTGGTCCGGACATACCATACACGCCTTCTCTGGTTCGACGGCGAATGG
>DAIUKN010000559.1:0-2416 GCA_036848195.1 Bacteroidota bacterium | reverse complement strand
CCCCTTTAGCCTGACTCTTGCCGGACGCCTGGTTGGCAGTGTGGTCTCCGGCGGCGAGGTCCCGACGTACAACCACGTTTACTTCGGATACGGCGAGAGGATCCGGGGGTACTTCCGGACGGTCTTCGAGGGCGAAAACATGTTTGGCGGAAGCATCGAGCTGCGTTATGCTGTTCTACCGCCCCGGACGATCCAGGTGACGGGTCTGCCTGTCCCTGAGGAATTCAGCATCTGGAGGTTCGGCGCATCACTCGTCATCTTTACCGATACCGGCATTGCGTGGTACAGAGGCGACGTTGTGCACGTCAGTTCTCTTCGCTCGGGCTACGGAGGCGGCATCCACTTTCTTCTTCCGTACGGGGTCGTCACCAGAGTGGAATACGCCTTTGACCAGTACCACAAGGGACAATTCATCCTGGACTTTCGCGGATCGTTCTGATCCGCCTTCATCACACCCATGGAGTATTTCTACACACCACCGGAGTTGATCGGGCCGACCGCACTGACCATCGCGGAGGAGGAGTTTGCCCATCTTACGCACGTGATGCGCAAGGCACCCGGCGACGCCATCAGGGTGGTTGACGGCCTCGGTACTGCATACGACGTCACGATTGAGGAGATCAGTCGCAGGAGCGCCCGGTGTTCCATTCGCACGCGATACGTCCGGCTGAATGAGCCGTCACGAAACGTGGTTGTCGCAGCCGCCCTTCTCAAAAACAGCGCGAAGTTTGACTACCTTGTGGAGAAGGCGACCGAACTCGGGGCCGCGGGAATCATCCCGCTGCTTACCGAACGGACGATTCCCCGAAACGCCAGGATCGATCGGTGGCACAAGATCGCCCTCGCCGCGATGAAGCAGTCGGGCCGTTGCTATCTGCCTGAGGTGCACCCCTTGACCCCGTTCGGGGATTTCCTCCAGAAATCAGAGAGCGATTCTCTCCGCCTCATCCCCCACGAGAAAACCGAACGCCCCCGTTTGCGGGATCTGATTGAACCGGGGAAAATGCCCGTGCGGATCTGCATAGGGCCTGAGGGGGGATTTGCCGAGGAGGAAATTCAGCGGGCCGTCTCGGCCGGATTCATACCGGTGAATCTCGGGCCCAGAAGGTTGCGGACCGAGACGGCAGTCATTGTATCTGTGGCTCTAGCTCTGGGCGAGGCGTGAGGCAACGAGGGACTGCGTCTCCTCCAGCATCATCCGGCTGGTTTTCAGCAGCGATTCCAATTCATCCCTCTTCCAACCGACGAAATCCGAATCGGCCAGCGCGTTGAGATTGATCCGTACGTTGAGCGCGGCTCCTTCACACGCCGCGTGCAGCATCAGGGCGCTCACCCCGGCATCGCTCACCGAGTTTGCATTTCCGTTTGCGGCGACGTTCTGCGCCAGCGCAAGCGCGTCGATGCAGTGCTTCATCACTTCCAGCGGCACCAGGGCGGCCTCTTTCGTCGCTTCACGAATGGCCGCCGCGCGGAGAGCTTTCTGTGGTTCCGTCTCCTTCGGCAGGCTGTACGCTTCCATCACCTTATTGAACGCCGCCGTGTCTGTTTCCACTAGCACGGCGAACCGTGCTCGCAAATCCTCCGACTGGGCCAGAATCCTTTTCATGTCGCCCTCGACCTCGGCATACTTCTTCTTGCCGATGGTCAGATTACACACCATCGAGGTCAACGCGGCCCCCAGCGCGCCGGCCAGTGCCGCAACGCTCCCCCCGCCCGGTGCGGGAGAGGAGGATGCAAGTTCATCCAGAAAAGCCTTGATCGTGGTCTTCGTTGCCATACTGCTCCTTCAGAGTTGGAATTCGATGATCTTCCTGGTCTTGTCAAACTTCTCAAGCTGGCTCAGGCCGAGCTTTTCTACGGCGACCGTCACGAGGTCGTCATCCGACTCAGTGCCAGGAGCATAGTGCCGGCCAGCCGTCAGTAGCGCTTCCAAGGGAGTCAGCCCCACGATCTCGCTCCCCGTCGCCGCCACCCCCAGCGATGCTGCCTGTTTCTTTACCTCCTCGAACGCCACGTGCGGCGGTGTGACATGGAAGTCAACCAGGTTGATAGAAACCTGCGCAATAGTGTGCGCTTCCAGGAAGACACCCATTGCCTTGACTGCCCGCAACGTCCCCGGAATGGTGATCTTGTTCCCGTTTGCATCCAGCACCGGGTTTCCCCGATCGTCCTTCTTTGCTCTCCCGCTCTCCCGGATGCGCAGGGCTATTTCGTTTGCCACTTTGACGTCATCGGTGTCGAGATTCACATTGTAGGCAATCAGAAACATCCGGGCGCCAGTAACGGTCGCCCCGGTTCTCGGGTTAAGGACCGGTGGGCCGAAATCGGGTTGCCACGCAGGGTCCTTCAGCTTCTCCGCCAATCCCTCATATTCGCCCTTTCTGATCGAAGCGAGATTCTTTCGCTCCGGCCGGGA
>DAIUKN010000558.1:0-2419 GCA_036848195.1 Bacteroidota bacterium | reverse complement strand
CGAGCAGACGGCTCAGGATAGCCGGGAATTCTTGCGGCACGTTGTAGGACAAGGGGAGTAAAATCCGTGAAGCGTGAAAGTCGGAATAGCCAACGGCGAGAAATGGATCCGCGATCCATGTCCCGCGGTGAAACTCGATCCCGGTCACAACGTCGTTGTGGACCATCCGACCGAGTGGCGTTTCACGAACCGAAATTGGTTTGGAAGAGGAGAGGAACTTGATAAAACGATGAAGGCGGTTGTCCAAGAGAGGTACGGATCTCTTGATGATCTGGAGCTCCGGGAAGTCGAAAAGCCGGTAGTCGGCGATGACGAAGTCCTCGTGCGCGTACGAGCGGCTTCGATCCATCCGGATGTGTGGCACGTCGTGAGCGGGCGACCGTATGTCCTCCGCCTGATGGGAGCCGGGTTCTCCAAACCCAAGAACCCGATTCCCGGTACGGACATGGCGGGAATCGTCGAATCCGTCGGCAAGAGCGTGACACGGTTTCGTCCGGGCGACCCCGTATTCGGGGAGACGATCGTCACCCATCAATGGATCCACGGCGGCGCCTTCGCCGAGTATGTGTCCGTCCACCAGGACCTGCTGGCGCTGAAGCCGGACAACGTCACGTTCGCGCAAGCCGCCTCCGTCCCGACCTCCGGGTTCATCGCTCTCCTGAACCTCCCAGGGGTGAGTCAGTGGCAGCCGGGGCAGAAGGTGTTGATCAACGGTGCCGGCGGCGGGGTGGGTGCGCTCGCCCTGCAGATCACCAAAGCCTACGGCGCCCACGTGACCGCCGTGGACAGCACGAGCAAGCTGGGCATGCTCCGCTCACTCGGGGCAGATGAGGTCGTCGACTACACGCGCGAAGACTTCACCCGACGTGGCGTTCGCTACGATGTCATCTTCGACGTCCCGGGGAACTACCCATTCTCCGCCTGCAGGCGCGCGCTCAAACCTGACGGGAGATACGTACTCATCGGGCATGAGCGTTTTGGAGCATCAGGCAAGCGCGTGTTCGGACTCATCCCCCACTTTCTCAAGCTTATGGTCGTCTCACGCTTCGTGAAGCAGCTGCGAGGTCCGGGCTCACCGATGCCCGCCAAGAAAGAAGCAATTGCCGTCCTCAGGGAACTCCTCGAAATCGGAAAGGTAACACCGATCATCGACAGCACGTACCACCTGAGTGAGATTCGCGAGGCTCTCCGGCACATGATCGAAGACGAACTCCAAGGGAAGGTGATCATCACTTCGGCGTCTTCTGACCAACAATCTGCCTGAGTTTGTCTCCCGCTTTGAACCGTGTCGTCTTCTCCGCCTGGTTGGCCAGTGCCAGGGCATCTATCGAGACCGCTGAAGGATATCGTTGGGCGAACTGCTCGAGCGTCATTGCCTGGGGCAACGTGACGATCTTGATCTTCAGAGGTTGAACGGAAAGCGCCGCCGGGTCGGTCAGACGATTGAAACTGCGTGCGGCACCGTTGGCAACAGGTTCGTAGCCCGGCCACTTCTGCTCTGAGCTGTAGCCAAGAATCTGATACACCTTCCCGTCATTTTCAACGAAGGTTACGGTGCCTGCCACTACACCCTGATCCGTTTTCGCGGAGAACGTCCCGCCCGCGGAGCGCAAACCATTGATCGTAGTGGTGTGTCGTGGTCCCGAGGCAATGCCCTGTTGCGAGAAGAAATCGGTCGACGCCGCGTCTGCCGAGTTGCCTTTGGAGAGCGTGATCTGCAGAATTGCATCCTCCCCCTGACTCTGTGCAAGGACGGCCTGCTTCTGGTTCGCGGTTTTCCACCCCGGAGGGAAGTCAAACCGGAATTTGAGTTCGGGATGATAGAAACTGTTTCCCTTGAAATACCCTTCGCGCGGATTGTCGCCGAAGGTCAATCCATTGAGTCGATCAAGGTATCCATCGCTCTTGAGCTGTGTGGTCGTTGCAGTGCGATGCATGGTGTCAATCTCGCTGCGGATCTGCTGGGCGCGGTTTGCGGGATTGGGATGGGTCGCCAGCCACTCGGGAATCCGCCCGCCCCCGCTCGCCTGACTGACCCGGTCCAGCATGGTCATCACCTCGATCAACTCCCCGGGATCCTTGTTAACCCGCGTCATGTACCGCAGGCCGAGATGGTCCGCCTGTGATTCGTTGTCCCTGCTGAACTTGAGGAACAGGACGCTGAGCGCGGCGCTCGCAAGATCACCGTACTTTTGCATCTCCTCGGGCGCCAGAATGACTCCGATCGCCAGCCCCAGTTGGGCGAGGAGTTGGTTCGCCATGGAGTTAACCGAGTGTTTTGCGGTAACGTGGCCGATCTCATGCCCCAGCACGCCTGCGAGCTGCGCTTCATCAGACACATGCGCGAGGATCCCACGGGTGACGTAGATGAACCCTCCCGGAAGCGCGAAGGCATTCACCACCGGATCATCGACGACGC
>DAIUKN010000557.1:0-2427 GCA_036848195.1 Bacteroidota bacterium | reverse complement strand
CGTCGACGAAATGGTCCGCCGGCGAAAGAATGTATCCGCCTCCCTCGCCGGCATCCTCAAAGCACTTCCTGACGGCCTTCCGGGTCTCCTCGGGGGAACATCCTTTGAAGTAGTGGAACTGGTCGAATCCGCCGATCATACAGACCCGGTGACCGATCCGGCGTTTGGCTTCCATGAGAATCGTATCGCCCCCCATACCCGCGGGCGTAAAGGTCTCCATCGCGTCCGGCCCCATTCCGGCAACGCGCTCCAGGATCGGCATCATCCCCCCACACGTGTGGTACACAACGCGCTGTCCTGCCTCATGTGCAAGTTCGATTAATACACTATCGTACGGGGCAACGAACGTGTCGAAGATGGCGGGAGAAATCACCGTCGACGAGGCGTCCCCCCCGCCGTGCTCGATCAGGTCAAACTTTGCCCCCTTGAGAGACCTGACATACACCTTCTTCCGCTCCAGAAGGACCTGGAGAAAGGCATGTATCCATTCCGGATCGTCATAGGTATCCATGATCAACTTTTCGATTCCGTACAGAACCGACGCATCCTGCCAGCACCCGGGCTGACCATAGACGTCGAAGACATTGACGCACCCGCGCAGCATCCCGCGGTCCCCGTATGCCTCCGCCTGGCGATTGACTTCCTCGACATCACACCTCGGCGCCGTCGCATAGGCCTGGATCACTTCAATATCGGTCTTCTCCTTGACGAGGCGCTCGGCAACCCACGAGGTATGGTCATTACTTTGCAGAACCATCGTCAGTGTCTTCTTCGGCGTGATGAAATTGTACCGGACAGTCTCATACTGGGGATCAGGGACAGATTCACACTCAATACGCCACTGATCCGACGAGATCCGCTGCGCCTCAAGATACCCGGGTATGTGGCCGGGGTCACGGTATTCTCCTTTGTTAGGGTCGGGCTTGTAGACAGTCAACCATCGGATAGGATCCAGCCCGAAGGTCTCAAAAAACTGATCGTTGGAGATTCCGTGCATATACTTCTTGAGGAAGAACGGCATGACGTGGTGTGTGGTGACGGGAAGCCTGTCGGGCTTCCTCCCTTCCAAGGCTGCAGTGAACCGCTCTTTAGGAGTCATGCCCTAATCTCTCTTTGTCCCTATTCGTAAATCGGAAGACGGTTGATGCTTGGATCCGTGAAAAAGTCGGTCTCATCGTGGCTGGCAGATGAGAATTCGGAAACGACCGCACCCTCCTCGCCCGCCTGAAACCAGTGGAGCGTGTTTGGCGGAAGCGTGTGTTGATCTCCGGGTTTCAGGACGATTTCCTTCCAGACCGAAAAAAATTGCTGGTACTGTTTGGGTACTTTCGCCTTCGGCCTGGCCGTAGCGGGCCCCTCCGTGTAGAGGTAGACTCTTCCCCACCGGCACCGGAATGTCTCCTGCTTGCCGTTGTTCCGTTCATCCATCGGCGGGTGGCGATGCTCCGGACAGGTCTGGCGCGGGAACATGATCAGCTCTTTCGCACAGTATCGTTCATTGTTTTCGTAGGTGATCAACCCGAGGCCGATTGTGCGGAAGTCGCTGAGCCCGAAATCAGCCACCTCGATCGTCTTCGCCTCTCCCTTGGTTACGGTGATCCGTGCCTTCTTCAACAGAGCCAGGGCTCTTTTCCGGATTTTCTGAACTTCAGACAATTTCATATGTGCTCCGCCTCGTAGAGTGTATCAGAAATTCCTTGTCTAAGTGAAATGCTCTTCCGGTCTCGCATCCCCCTGAAGAGGTCCGGCCGAAGACCCCAACTCACGTTCGCACGGTATCCAGAACCTGCAAACAACGAAATGATCCCCCTTCTATCGAAGGTTCCTTTTGAATGGCCCCATTCCTCTACCGGAGCCTTTTACCGCTTCTCCGGCTCTAGGAGCGGGAATTCGGCGACCCTCAACTTGGTACACCCGTAAGGAATCAGAACAACGTCGCGCAACGGCTCCGAAGACCTGATCGGACTCCAAGGCAGCGGACCCGCGATCCCGCCATACTGCTGCCACTCCGGGATCCGCCTCGCCTTCACGCTAATCCTGACCGGCGCGGCATCGATGGTCCAGGGCTGGAGGGCCACCGGTCCGGTTTCGACCTTGAGACTGGACTCAGGGCGCTCGAGGTCTGCAATGGAGAGGCCGAAGTTCCACGGATCCTTCGGGTAGACTGCAAAGGTGGCGTACCGTCCGTCTCCTCGCACCTTCCGCCAATCCTCACCGATCCTCAGCGCAAAGACCAGAGGACCCCGTTCGATGCCCGCAGATTCCTCGTGCCAGCGGGTCACCCGGACCTTCATCGGCAGGCGCAGGGTCACCCGGTCTCCCTCTTTCCATGCGCGCCGGATTGTTTCAATCGACCCGGCCCCGGGGCTCACTGATAGCGTACCGTTAACAGAAATCGTCGCACCCTGACACCAGGCGGGGATGCGC
>DAIUKN010000556.1:0-2443 GCA_036848195.1 Bacteroidota bacterium | reverse complement strand
CTTCACGCTTTCTGCTCACGGGCAGAGCTCTTCCAAATTCCTGCGTCGTTTGTCGAAGATCCCGGATACAGCTGGCCCATGCCCGGGCTCACCTACGCAGACACACAGAATCTGCGCCTGACCATCCTGGGATCCGATCCATCGGCCCGAAGTCTCATCCTGAACGCCCATGCTGACGTTGTCCCTCCGTCGATCAACCAGATCAATCCATTCGTTCCCGAAGTCAGGGGCGGTGCAGTCTTCGGGCGCGGAGCATGTGACGACAAGGGTCAAATTGCCGTCATCTACCTCCTTCTTCGAACACTTGCAGGCCTTGGCCTCCGCCCCCGCGGAACCATCACGTGCGATATCGTGATTGAAGAAGAAAACGGGGGAAACGGGACGCTGTTCATGACCCGGCGTCCAGTCCATGCAGACGCGGCAATCGTCATGGAGCCTTCCGAAGGGAAGGTGTTTGCGGCCGTTCGCGGGGCGGTATGGTTTGAACTCGTTATAGAGGGTCGAGCAGGCCACAGCGGAAGGGTGCACGATGCCGTGAGTGCCCTTAAGGAGGCGGTCAAAGCGATGAGTGTTCTTGAGGAGTACCATGACCGACTTCTGGCCGCATCGCGCGGCACATACCCCCTTTTCGATGTGTACGAGAATCCCATGCCGGTCACGTTTGGTATTCTCAACGCCGGCGACTGGCCGGCTACGGTACCGGCATCAGCCTGCGTGAAGGGTGTGTTTGGATTTCTCCCGAATACGAATGTCCGTGCCGTTCAGGAGGGGATGATCGGTGCAATCAGGAATTCACGTCACGAATATCTGCGTGATCGCTGCACCATCACCTTCACTATGCTGAACAACGAGGGGAACGCCCTGCCGGCCGATCACCCTCTTGTGCAGGAAGTCGTCAAAGCGGCGGCAGAGGCGGGGTATCCCGGGGAGATCTCTGCAATGACAGCCGCGTGCGACGCTTGGCAATACAGTACGAAGCTCAACGTCCCGACGGTGGTGATGGGGGCCGGGAGCCTTAAATATGCACACTCAAACGACGAACAGATTGGCGTTGAAGATATTTGTCGCATGGCGAAGACTTTGATTCGATTTCTTGAACACTGGTGTGGTCTGGAGGCAGCCGCGTAATGAACCTCTACACGCGATCTGGCGAGCGCATCGAGAGCCTGTGTCCCCGGGGTAGCGTTTTGACTATGCGACACTCATGAGATCGGGATGAAAGCACTCGTAAAAACGCGGAAGGGGGAAGGGTTCGTCGAGGTACTGGACGTCCCTCCGCCGACGATGAACGAGTGGGATGTGCTCATCGCAGTCAAGGCGTGCGGCGTGTGCGGGACAGATCTCCATATCTACCATGATGAATTCCCGTATTGGCCTCCGGTCATCCTGGGTCACGAGTTAAGCGGGGAAATTGCTGCAGTGGGTGGCAAGGTGGTCGGTTGGAACGTTGGTGATCGAGTTGTCGGTGAACCACATACGCTTGCCTGTGGTTCGTGCTATTTGTGTCGAACGGGGAATCCTCAGATCTGCGCGCAGAAGCGATCGCCCGGTTGGGGAATCGATGGGGCGTTCGCATCGCTGATGCGATGGCCCGAGCCGCATCTTTTGCACCGCGTGCCACAGTCCCTCGCCTTTGATGTGGCCGCACTGGCGGAGCCGCTTGCGAATGTCGTTACCGACGTCGTCCTCACCCAGTCTATCATTCCCGGCGATGTAGTAGCTGTCACAGGTCCCGGCCCCATCGGGATTATGGCCTGTCTGGTTGCGAAGAAAGCCGGCGCACGTCACGTCATAATCCTCGGCACGGAGAGTGATGAGAGCATCCGCCTCTCTCTCTGCCGTCGCCTGCCGGCAATCGACTCCGTGATCAATGTTCAACGGGAAGACGTCGCCGGTCGCATCACTGACCTGACCGACGGACGTGGGGTTGACACGTTCATCGAGGCATCTGGATCGCCCGCCGCGTTTCTGACCGGTGCTCGCATTGTCAAAAAGCTCGGGACTGTTACGGCGATAGGTCTAACGGGCAAACCTGCAGTTGACTTTCCGTATGATCAATTCATGATGAAGTCCGTCCGATATCTCTTCAATGTGTCCACCAAGTACGAGGCGTGGGACCGAGCATTACACATTCTCGCAGCCGATCCCATGACATATCAGAAGCTGATAACCCATTCAGCCGACATCTCTCAATGGGCAACCGTCTTTGGTGATCTTGAACAGAGAAAGGGATTGAAAGCGATTTTCACATTTTCAACGAAACAGGGCTGATACAGGGGATTGTGCAGAGGATTTCTCCGCCGGGGATCCCGGAGGGCTGGTGGACCGGTGCTCCACAGTCCTTGCATTTTGTACTGTGCGTACCCGTGCGGAGGGGGGACATCTCTTCTCCGGCAGAGGAAGACCAATCCGCCTCTGCCCGCCTGCAAGGTCGATCGCGGAC
>DAIUKN010000555.1:0-2444 GCA_036848195.1 Bacteroidota bacterium | reverse complement strand
GGTCAGCAGCATGAGCGTGTCGAATTGCATTTTCTCCTCATCGCGCAGGAACCGGGCAACCTGCCCGATCCGGTCGGGAGCCACTTTGATGAAGGGATCGATCACACCCTCAAGCTTTGCATCGACAATGGCATCGGGGTATTTCGACTGGAGGGCCTGGTGAATTTCTTGTGGAATCATGAGGAGTTCGGATTGGGGTTTACGGAGTGCGGTTCATGCGGACTTCTTTTTCGCGAGGCTCTCGTTCCGGACTTTCTCCTGGAGCTTCATCAGCCCCTCCATGAGAGCCTCCGGCCGGGGGGGGCACCCGGGAACGTAGACGTCGACGGGGATGATCCGGTCTACACCCTTCAGCACGTGATACCCATGCTCCCAGTAGGGGCCGCCGCAGTTGGAGCAGCTCCCCATCGAGATCACGTACCGGGGCTCGGACATCTGATCGTACAGGGTCTTGATCCGGGAGGCCATCTTCAGCGTGACCGTGCCCGCCACAATCATGACGTCCGATTGCCGGGGAGACGCACGAAAAAAAGTCCCGAAGCGGTCAAAATCGTAATGGGAAGCGCCCGTGGCCATCATTTCGATGGCACAGCAAGCAAGACCGAATTGCATTCCCCAGAGGGACGACAACCGCGACCAGTTGAGCAGGTCGTCCAGGGTGGTAATAATAATATTGCTGTTCTCGAATTTCTGGTCTAAGAGTCCCATTGCCCTCCCGTTACACGGCTACTTCTTCTTCTGTGAGATGCGTGTCCTTTACGCCCACGCCCCGCTCGTACCGCGGAATCCTCGGCGAAGGTTTATCCCATTCCAGATCGCCCTTCCGCCATACGTACGCGTACCCGATCAGAAGAATGGCCAGGAAGACCAGCATCTCGATGAACGCGAACCAGCCCAGGCCCTTGTAGACCGTTGCCCACGGGAAGAGGAAGACGACTTCGACATCAAAGATGAGAAAGATGAGGGCAATCACGTAGAAGCGGACATTGAAACGAACGCGGGTGTCGCCGACGGGAACTTCACCGCATTCATACGTCGTAAGCTTGCTCGGGTACGGGCGGTGCGGGCGCAACAACCAGGCGACGAAAAGGCCGATCGCCACGAAAAGCGCCCCCACGATCAGAAAAATGAGGACGCGACCAAATTCGGTGAGCATTCCGATGGATCTCCACAGGACCGAGGTGAGAGAAACCCGCAGGACGACAAACTCTCTGCGAGTTTATCGTGAAAAGGAACGTGCTATAATATAAAAAGAATGCGCAGGAATGTCAAGAAAACCGCACGACCGCACGCTCATTCCCAGCGAAACATCCGCGCCGCAAAGAATACCGAGATGAGCGCCCAAGCCGCAAGCCCCGCAAGCTGCGGGCCGACTTGAAAGAGCGTTGCGCCGTCGATCGCAACGCTCCGCATCGCATCCGCAAGATATGTCAGCGGAAAGAGACCGGTGATCGTGTGGAGTACCCCCGGCAGATTCGAACGGCTGAAGAACACGCCCGAGAGGAGCATCATCGGAAGACTGATCAGGTTCGCGAGCGGTGCAACCTGGTCTTCCGATTTGGAAATGCCGGCCAGCGCGAATCCAAACCCCAGAAAAACCACCGCCCCCAGAAGGCCAACGATCACGATAACGAGGGGGTTTCCGACAAAATGGAGATTGAGGAAAAGCATCCCCACCCCGATCATCAGCACCATCTGGATGAGGATCGCGATGACGCGCGTGGAGATCTGTGCGATGATGAAATCACTGGGGTTGATCGGCGTCACCCACAGACGACGCAGGATGCCACGTTTCTTCAGAGACACGAAGCTGAATGCCACTCCGAATATCCCCATCTGCATGATCGCCATGGAAAGGACACCGGGGATAAGGAAATCGATGTACGTCAGGTTGCGCGTCTTGACCGGCTCGGTCTTCAGAAGCAGCCGGCTGACCGCTGGCTCCCGCCGGAAGGTCAGCTCATCCAGGGTGCGCTGCAGCACGAGAGAGGCAAGCTGAGCCTCCCGGGGTTTTGCTTCCACGTCGGCAAAAGCCGTCACGCTTCCCGCCACGGCGGGGTTGAAAGAGGCCGGGATGATCAGCACCACATCCCTCTCCCCCTTCTCCAGCTCATGAAGTTCAGATTCGCGCGTTCCCTCGAAAACCTCGAACGTCTTCACCTTCTGCAACGCTTCCGTCAATGCTGCCGCCCCGCTTCCGGCTTCATTGGCAATCCCCAGATGCATCCGCCCGAGTCCGTCGAACTTGATGAAACTGAAAAGGATGATCACAAAGAGCGGGAATAGTACGGTCCATATGACCGCCTCTTTCTGACGGAAGAACATCTTCAGTGAGGCGAGCGTCATCTTCCACTTCAGCCGCATCAATCCTCCCTCAGCGCATGCCCGGTGAGACTGAGGAAGACGTCCTCGAGGTTAGCCTGGTGCTGGACCTTCTCCTTTTT
>DAIUKN010000554.1:0-2450 GCA_036848195.1 Bacteroidota bacterium | reverse complement strand
CACGCGGGCTGATATGACGTGACGACACCGGCAAAATACGGATCGAGGAGGAGGTTCGCCAGGTCGGAATTCTGCTGGTACGCCTCCTTGATCTTCCCAAGGAATTGGGCCCGGATGATGCACCCCGCGCGCCAGAGCATGGCTACATTCCCGAAATTCAGATTCCACTGGTATTCCGCGTTCGCCGCGCGTAGGAGCTGGAAACCCTGGGCATACGAGCAGATCTTGGCGCTGAATAGTGCCCGTCGGATCAACTCCAGAAACTCGCCCTTGTTTCCGGCGTAGGACGGCTTCGGTCCCCCGAGTACCCTGGACGCCGCGACGCGCTCGGTCTTCAAAGCGCTCAGCATCCGCGCGAAGACCGAATCGGCGATCGTCTGCGCAGGGATGCCAAGATCCAGCGCCACCTGGGCGACCCACTTGCCGGTCCCCTTTTGCTCTGCAGTGTCCAGGATGACGTTGACCAGCGCTTTGCCTGTGTCCGGATCTCTTCGCGCCATGATTTCTGCCGTAATTTCGATCAGGTAGCTGTTGAGCTCGCCCCGGTTCCACTCGGCGAAGGCATCATGCATTTCTCCGTTGGTCATCCCGAGGAGCCGTTCCATGAGGAAGTAGGCTTCGCAAATCATCTGCATGTCGGCGTATTCGATGCCGTTGTGGACCATCTTCACGAAATGTCCCGCGCCTCCGTTGCCAACCCATTCGCAGCACGGCGTTCCGTCGTCGGTCTTTGCGGCGATGGACTGCAGTATCGGCCTGATGAAGGGCCACGCCTTCGGGTTTCCTCCAGGCATTATTGACGGCCCGCGGAGCGCGCCCTCCTCGCCGCCGCTGACCCCGGTCCCGACATACAGTATGCCTGTCCCCTCCAAAGCTTTCATCCGCCGGTCGGTATCTGCGAAGAACGTATTCCCGCCGTCGATCAGGATGTCCCCGGACGCCAGATGCGGACGCAGGTCGTCAATCACGGAGTCCACGGGCTTTCCTGCAGGAACCATCATCAGGATGCGTCGGGGTACTTCGAGGGCTTCAAGGAAGTCCGCCGGCGTCTCGGCCGTGACCGCACGTTTTCCCGTTGTCCGCTGCTCAAAGGAATGCCGTTTCTTGGCGTCCAGATCGTAACCGACGACAGAGTAGCCGCGACTCTCAATATTAAGGGCAAGGTTCTCCCCCATTACGCCGAGCCCCACGATGCCGAAGCTGCTTTTCCCCATTGTAGTCTCCTCAAGGTTGACGATTCAACTCCCTCGATGAACCCGGATTGCGAGGCCCTACACGCCGGCGTATGCCGAGAAGCCTCCGTCCACCGGGACAACGATACCGGTGACAAATCGTGAGGCCGGCGACAGAAGCCAGAGCATCGTTCCGAGGAGATCTTCGGGAACTCCGAACCGTCCCATGGGAGTGTGCTCGATGATCTTCCTCCCGCGAACGCTCAGGGCCCCGGATTCCTTTTCAGTCAACAGGAACCGGTTCTGTTCCGTCAGGAAAAAGCCGGGTGCGATGGCATTTACCCTGATGTTCGGCGAATATTCCTGAGCCATGTACACGGCGAGCCATTGGGTGAAATTGCTTACCGCTGCCTTCGCGGCGGAGTACGCCACCACACGCGTCAGCGGCCTGAATGCCGTCATCGACGAAATATTGAGGATCACTCCTTCCTTCTGCTCTGCCATGACTTTTCCGATAACCTGGCTTGGAATCATCGTGCCCAGAAGGTTCAGGTCTGATGCCTGGCGCATTCCCTCTTCGGGCAGATCAAAGAAGGTCTGATCCGGTCCGACCGTGGCTCTCGGATTGTTCCCGCCGGCCGTATTAATAAGTGCATCGATCCTGCCGAACTCCTTCACCACTTGATCCGCGGCCTTCTGCATCAGATCCTTCTTCAACACATCGGCATGGACCACCATGGCCTGGCCAACGCCCGAGGTGAGCCGGACCATAAGCCTATCCGCGAGCGCCGGATCACGACCTACAATTGCCACATTTGCGTTACAGCCCGCCAGGGCACACGCCATCTCTCCCCCAAGAACCCCCGCACCACCCGTAAGGAGAACGGTTTTCCCTGAGAAGTCATACGATTTTCTGACGTCATCAAGGTTCATGAAGGTACCATCCTTTGTCTGTTTGGCGTTTGAAACCTTCCGGCCATCGTCACCTGAGTTGCTCCACGGTCACTCCGTCCATATCATCGAACACCTGGTTTTCACCACCCATAGCCCAGATGAAGGAGTAGGCCTGCGTCGCCACGCCGGTATGGATTGACCAGCTGGGTGACAGGACGGCCTGCTCGTTGCGCATAACGATGTGCCTGGTCTGGTCCGGCTCGCCCATGATGTGGAAGACTACCGCCGCGGGGGAGAGACGAAAATACATGTAGACCTCCGACCTGCGCTGATGGGTGTGCGGGGGCATCGTGTTCCATACGCACCCTTCCTCAAGTTCGGTCA
>DAIUKN010000553.1:0-2456 GCA_036848195.1 Bacteroidota bacterium | reverse complement strand
TGGAATACGGACCAGCAGCCCCAGGCGTACCAGAAGATCAAGGACATGTTCCGTCCGGGGCACGCCGGGTACACATATCTGGCGAAATACGGAGTGACCGACTACCGGGGGGGTGGCCGCTCCTCGGGCCGTGAAACCGCGTCGCGCGTCGCCGCCGGTGCGATGGCGAAGTCTCTCCTTCAGCGTCAGGGGATCCGGATCATGGCCTACACGAAAGAGGTGGCGGGGATTCAATGTCAGCGCTTTGACTATTCGGAAATTGAGAAGAACCCCCTCCGCTGTCCGGATCCTGACGCGGCCCGGGAGATGGAGAAGGCCGTCCTCCAGGCAAGGGAGGACGGGGACTCCGTTGGAGGGATCGTGGAGATCGTTGTGTCCGGAACGCCGCCGGGGCTTGGTGAGCCTGTGTTCGACAAACTGGAAGCCGACCTCGCGAAGGCGCTCATGTCCATCGGTGCAATAAAGGGTTTTGAAGTCGGGAACGGCTTTGCGGCTGCCCGGCTTCGCGGGAGCCAGAATAATGACCCGATCTATTTCGACGAAGCCTCTGGGCGTGTGCGCACCCGGACGAACAATGCCGGTGGCATCTCGGGGGGGATATCCAACGGTGAGGAGATCGTTCTCCGGATCGCTGTGAAGCCTCCTTCATCTATCAGGAAAGAACAGGAGACCGTCACAACAGACGGGAAGCCTGCGAGGATATCCGTCGAAGGGCGGCACGATCCCTGCATCTGCCCGCGGGTTGTGCCGGTGGCCGAATCGATGGTTGCCCTCACCCTTCTCGATCATTTGACGCGCCAGAAGTTGTTGAGGCATGAGTCAAAACTCACGGGCTTGCGCAACTCCATTGACCTGCTCGATCACAACATTGTCCTGTTGCTTGCCGAGAGGCAGGAGCTCGTTCGGCAGATCGGGGCGCTGAAGCGTCGCCGGGGGAGGAAGATCCTTGACAAAACCCGGCAGAATCAAATCCTGCGCAAGCAGTTGGCCGCGGCGGGGGAGCTTGGTCTCGACAAGCGTTTCACCGCCGCCCTGTTCAGGGCCATCTTTCAGCTGGCCCGCTCCACCCAGCGAAAGGTTGGATCATGACCATCGGGCTGATCGGATACGGGCGGTTTGGCAGATTTGCCGCGCAGCACTTGGTGAATCACGGGGAAGTTGTCGTGCATGATCCGGCCATACGGCGAATCCCCGCGGCAAAGAGAAAGATCGTGTTCGGATCGCTTTCGGATGCGGCATCGCAGCCGGTGGTCGTTCTTGCCTTGCCGGTTTCGGAGATGAGGGCCGTCCTGTTCCGTATCAGGAAACTTGTGCGTCCCGGCTCTCTCGTGGTTGATGTATGCGCTGTCAAGGAAAAGCCTTCGCGCTGGATGAAGGAGATCCTCCCGCGAAGCATCCATATCCTGGCGACGCACCCGCTTTTCGGACCCGACAGCGCCTCGGAGACGATACGCGGGCATCACATCGCGGTCTGCCCGGTTCGGATGAACAGGCTGGAACTGGGCAGAATCCTGCGTACGCTCCGGCAGGCCGGTCTGGTTCCCCATCTGATGACCGCACAAAGGCACGACCGGATGATGGCGGAAACAATTCTTCTCACCCAATTTGTGGGGAGGGTAGTGTCGCGCGCTTCTCTGGGGAAGTGGCCGGCGTTCACACGCAACTACCGTGCTCTGGTCGATCTGGTCGAGGTGACCAGACATGATACGCGGCAGCTCTTCGTGGATATGATCCGGTTCAACCGTCATGGGAGGGGTGTCGTCCGCTCTCTGGGCCGGGCCGTCCGGGAGGAACTTGCTTCTCTTGCTGGCGGGGAAGTTTGATTCTTTCTCTTTTTTTGGGCTAATTCATCGCAGGCTTTTTTTCTTGCACGAACAGCCAGGGTCGCTGGATGATAGAGCTTCGAAACATGACGAAGCGTTTCGGCACGTTCACCGCGGTGGAAAACGTCAGCCTGAAGATTGAAAAAGGGGAATTCTTCGGCTTTCTGGGACCGAACGGTGCGGGCAAGACCACAACGATCAAGATGATGACGGGGTTGTACCGGCCGACCTCCGGCTCGTGTGTCATCAACGGGTTCGACATCCAGCAGGCCCCCCTGCGGGCCAAACGCAGTTTCGGGTATGTGCCGGACCAGCCGTACATTTACGAAAAGCTCACCGGGAGGGAGTTCCTCTATTTTATCGGTGGGCTTTACAACATCGATCTGGACGTCCTGGACGAAAAGATCGATATCGTGACTGAGACATTCGATCTGGGTAAGTTCATCGACAAGCGGGCGGATGAGTACTCCCAGGGGATGCGGCAGCGGATCGTTCTCTCGTCGGCGTTGCTTCACGATCCCCGAGTCCTTGTGATTGATGAACCTCTGATAGGGCTTGACCCGCGGAGTGCGCGTCTGGTCAAAGACACCCTCAAGCGGATGACGCAGGAGGGGATGACAATTTTCATGTCCA
>DAIUKN010000552.1:0-2461 GCA_036848195.1 Bacteroidota bacterium | reverse complement strand
GGAGAGATGAAGGAGAAAGCCGGAGAGAAGATGGAGAAGAAGGGCGAGAAGATGGAAAAGAAGTAACTCGTCCTCAGCTCATGGGATGCTGAACGGGAGGCGCGAAGCTTCCCGTTCTGGTTTTTTCTCTCCACGCTACCCTAATTCAGACATCCGCGCCATCGCCAGCTTTCTTGCCTGTGGAAATTCCGTTGTGTGCACATGGGGCAGCCCGAATTGACCCTCCCACGGAGAGAGGTAGAAAAGGGGGTTAGAGTTGAGCGCACGTCCATTGTACGGGGCCGGGCAAACAATCCGGGGAGCAAGGCTCGTGTCTGCTCATGAGCTGAGAAGCACGGAGTATGCACTATAGCTCGTTTTTGTGAATGTGCGCTCTTTACACTTGACTTTTCAACAAATCCCGGCTTATCTTTACCACATGTCGATATGATGGCTCCCTCGCGGGCCATCGGATCGCCGCTCGACTCTGTGTGGTTGTAGAGTTCAGCTTATCGACGACCCCCTGGCCTGCATTCCGCCACCATGAAAGGGACGAGGGGGATACCCACAGCTCCGCTCCAGGTCCGCCATTTCTTTCCCCCGGGTTCAATCCCTCTCGCTCATCTGATGGAGAAGACGCAAATCGCGTCTGTGGTAATCTCGCACAGCGTTCTATCGTGCGAGAGGCGCGTCGCATGTTCGTTCTCCAATACCAAAGCGTAAGTAATTCAGCAGAGGCCGGCAAAATAAACGCCTAGTCGAGTCTCAGAAGTGTCTTGACTATGATGACGGTGGATAATTGGCAGAAGTTCTCCACTTCGGCTATTTTCTAACCCCCCAATTATTCAAGGAACTTCGGAGTCGAGACACTAGACCTCAGGGGAGTAATTCACGTCCGAGGGACGGCGATGCTTCATCCGAGATGTGTGAACTCATTCGATTGTCGTGAACCTGCCGGGAGCAGAGGCGGATATCGCATCGAAGAGTGTCAGCGTTCCTATCACGATTTCCGTCGGTGAGAAAAGGAGACTCCAATGAATATCCGGTATCGCCTGAATGCGTATGGCCATTTGGGCAGGATTGTCCCCATGGGTTTGCTCCTCGCGCTTCTGGCCGTGACCCTCCAGCTGTTGACCATAGAGCGGTCCCACCGACCACTGCTCTCACCAGGTCTGCAAATTCCCAACGGTGACCCCGGCGGGAGGAGGATCCTCAAGTCCTATGCAGAGCTCCCTCTCAGCTTTGAACCGAATCTTGGGCAGACAAATGAGAACGTGAAGTTTATCTCCCGCGGCCCCGGTTACACCCTCTTCCTGACGAAGAATGAGGCAGTGATGGCGATGACCGGGTCGAAGAGTAAGAAACAGGTTTCACCGGTGGTGCAATCTGTGCCACCCTTACAGGTGAAGACGTCCCCGAGCGAAATGGAGCGACCTTCCCCATCAGGAACATCAGATCTGAGTTCGCGCGCGATACGCGTGAAGCTTCTCTCCTCGAACCCTTCTCCCACGATTGTGGGACAAAAAGTGCTCCCGGGGAAGAGTAATTACTTCACGGGGAAGGATTCGCGCGCATGGCTCACCGATCTTCCTACCTACGCAAAGGTGGAATACAAAGAGGTGTATCCCGGGATCGATCTCGTGTACTACGGCAACCAGCATGCTTTGGAGTATGATTTTGTTGTTGCCCCCGGTGCTGACTATACGTCCATCAGGCTGGGGATCGAAGGAGTTGATACCGTTGCCATCGACTCGACCGGGAGCATTGAGCTGGAGAACACTCAGGGTGATCTCCGCATTTCGAAGCCGCTTGTGTACCAGGAATCTCCATCCGGCCGCGAAGAAATCAATGGTGAGTTCTTCATCCGGAACCGCTTTGAGATTGGTTTTCGAGTCGCTCCATTCGATGCCGGCAGACCGCTCATCATCGATCCGGTCGTGGTCTATTCATTCTGGACCGGTGACGGCATGGCCGACGATCAAGGGGCTCGTATTGCCATTGACAAAGACGGGAGCGCATACCTCACGGGCAGCACGCGTTCTGTCACGTTCCCGATCATCAACGCATTCCAATCGATTCTGGGAACGGGAGGAAATTCGACAGCGTGGGATGCGTTCGTGATCAAAGTGAATGCAGCTGGAACGGCAATCGTCTACTCCACCTTTCTCGGGAGCACTTACGATGATGTCGGCTCCGATATTGCTGTCGACGCATCCGGCTCTGCCTATGTCGTCGGTGCCACCAAGTCGCAGGAGGACAGTCCGGGGACGCCCTGGAACGAATGTTTTCCTCTGAAGAATCCCCTCGCGGGAAAATTTTCGCTTGCCAAGGGGGGCCGGCCAAATGTGTTTATCACGAAGCTTAGTGCCGCGGGAAATGAACTCGTCTATTCCACTCTCCTGGGCGGCTCATTAGATGACGGCGGCATGAATGACCGCAGCGCGCAAGTGTCGGTAGCAGTTGATGTCTCCGGCAATGCCTT
>DAIUKN010000551.1:0-2470 GCA_036848195.1 Bacteroidota bacterium | reverse complement strand
GGGGGCATGGGTGTGGTGTACAAGGCCCACGACACCAAACTCAACCGAACAGTCGCTCTGAAGTTCCTCCCTCCTGAACTCACCCGTGATCCCGCTGCGAAGGAACGATTCATCCACGAAGCCAGAACCTCTTCACGCCTACAGCACAAGAATATCTGCGTCGTTCACGATATTGATGAGACCGAAGATGGGCAGATGTTTATCAGCATGGAATACCTCGACGGCGACACCCTGAAGAAAAGAATCGAGGCCGGTTCTCTCTCCGTCAACGAAGCAGTGACTATTGCCTCACAGATCGCTCACGGCCTTGTCCATGCGCACCACCGTGGGATTGTGCATCGTGATATCAAGCCTGGCAACGTCATCATCACAAGAGACAACACGGTGAAGATCCTCGATTTCGGGCTGGCGAAGATCTCAGGGATCACCGATCTCACGAAGGCGGGCGTAGCTCTCGGCACGACAGCGTACATGTCGCCAGAGCAGGTTCTCGGAGAACGGGTGGACCTCAGGACAGATATCTGGTCCATGGGGGTAGTGCTGTATGAGATGGTGACCGGAGAGCGGCCATTCCGCAGCGAATACGATCAGGGGGTGATGTATGGCATCGCACACGAGAAACATCGCCCTCTATCTGCCGTGCGCCCGGACGCGCCTGCGGCGCTCGAAGAGATCATCGACAGGTGTCTCGAGAAACTCCCGGTTGATCGCATCCCGAATGCAGGCGCGTTCTTCGATGCATTGCAGGGAATCGAAAATGAGACGACCACCCCTCAGGAGGTCACGAGCCGATCAATTGCCGTGATGACATTTGCAGATATCAGTCCGGAGGGAGACAACAAGTATTTTAGCGATGGGTTGACCGACGAGATCGTCGCAAAGCTTTCGAGATTGCGAAAGATCAAAATTATCTCGCGTACGTCCGTGATGCATTACGAGCGGGCGGGAAAGACGACGAAGCAGATCGCCGCCGAACTTGGTGTTCAGTACGTCCTGGAGGGAAGCGTCAGGAAGCATGGAACGAATCTCCGGATCACGACGCACCTGACTGCCGCCGACCAGGATGCCTACCTTTGGGCGGAGACGTACAAGGGGACGATGGATGAGATCTTTGACATTCAGGAGAATGTTGCCAGCCGGATTATGAAAGCCCTCAGGGTGCGGGTGACGCCCGATGAAAAGAAGACCCTGCGTCGTCGGGCGACGAATGATACAGAAGCCTATCAGCTCTATCTCAAAGGGCGATTCTTCTGGAACAAACGGAGCAAGGATGGGTTGCGTACAGCCATTCAGTACTTCGAAAAGGCAATCGAGAAGGATCCGCGATTCGCCCTGGCCTGGGCGGGCATAGCGGACTCCTACAACCTCCTGAGTGAGTATGCCGGCACTCTTCGGACGGAAATGTACCCCAGAGCGATGTCCGCAATACAGAAAGCGCTGGAGTACGACAGTCGTCTTGCGGAAGCGCATGCATCACTGGCAAGCTTGATCATGCTCAATGAATGGGACTGGCCCAGGGCCGAGAGAGAATTCAAGCTGGCTATCAGCTTGAATCCCAACTATGCGACCGCACACCACTGGTATGCCGAGTGGTTCTCATTACAGGGTCGGAGGAAGGAAGCGGTCTCCGAAATCGTCCGCGCCGTTGAGTTGGACCCGCTTTCTCCGGCTATTCTCAAAGATTACGGAATGATACTCTACTATGCACGAGAATACGACGGTGCGATTGAATGCGCAAAGAAATCTCATGAGTTGGATCCGACCTTCGCCTCGGTGCACCGGCTTCTTTCGCTCGCCTATCTGGAAAAGCAGATGTTTGCCGAAGCCATGAGCGAGAACGAACGGTGGGGCGGGCGGGCCGGGAAGCAAGTCGAAGCATCGGTAGCGCTTGCTCACTGTTACGCGGCCGCAGGCAGGAGGGATGAGGCGCTAACGCTGCTTGAGCGCCTGAAAACGGAAGAACATCCGGATGGAAATGTGCTGCGTGGAATTGCCCTCGTCTATGCAGCATTGGATGAAATCGATGAAGCGTTCACGTACCTCGGGAAGGCTCTCGAGAAGCACACTGTTGCAATATGCAATCTCAAAGTTGACCCGAAGGCCGACCGACTTCGGGGAGATTCGCGTTTTGCGCTTCTCCTCGAAGCTCTGGGTTTGAAAGCCTGATCGTGGAAATAGGGGAGGGGGCATGCAAGACTCCGGTCATCCCGCCGTTTTCTGGGGGATCTCCGTCCAGGCATTGTGCATTTGCAATCGTGTGCGTATCGGAATCCCACACAGATCCCGCGGGGAAGGGAACGTATGGAGAAAAGGATGGGCGTTGCATGACGCCTTAACTGTAGCTTCGGGGAGATCCATATTCCCGCAGGTTCAATGAGAGCCGGATTCTCTTGCCAGCCGGGATTTCGACTTTTGTGTCATGCGGGGGTTAGGGCCCATCTGCGAACGATGGAAGGAACAAATGAATGAG
>DAIUKN010000550.1:0-2473 GCA_036848195.1 Bacteroidota bacterium | reverse complement strand
GCTAACCGCGGTGACGGCGGCCGGGACAGCTACCCTATTCATTTCAATGAACGACTCCTTCAGGAAATCTATTTCCCCGCCTTTAAAGCGGCCGTTCAGAACGGTGGTGCCAGGTCGGTGATGACGGCGTACAACTCCATCGACGGTGTGCCCTGCACGGCGAATCGGTGGCTTCTGAGGGACATCCTCAAGGAGAAATGGGGGTTTGCCGGTTTCGTGATCTCGGATGCGAGTGCTGTGGGCGGCATCCTGGATCTGCATCACACGGTCAGGAACCGGGAGGAATCCGCGAAGAGTGCGATTGAAGGAGGTTTGGATGTCATTTTCCAATCGGATTATGATCACCATATCCCGCTCCTGAAGGCGTTTATGGACGGCCTGGTTGGCAAAACAGCAATCGACGGCGCCGTCACCAGGGTTCTGCGCGCGAAATTCCAGCTGGGCCTATTCGAAAACCCGTATGCTGATCCGGACGAAGCAGAGAAGTGGAACGGGCATCCTGATCATCGTCGTCTTGCACTTGACGCGGGGCGAAAAGCGATTGTGCTTTTGAAGAACGACGGGCATACTCTCCCGCTTCGGAAAAATCTCGGAACGCTTGCAGTCATCGGCCCAGACGCAATCGACGCCCGGCTGGGAGGGTACAGTGGTCCTGGCCGAAACAAGGTCAGCATCCTGGACGGCATCAGAGCCAAAGCGGGAGAGAAGACCGCGGTCCGTTTTTCCCCTGGCTGCGAACGCATCGATACACTTGTCGTGACAATCCCGGAAGCGTCCCTCTTCACATCCGATGGCAAGCCGGGTTTGAGGGGAGAGTATTTCAACGGGGTGGATCTCGCAGGTACCCCAGCACTGGTGCGACGAGATTCCCGTATCGACTTCCAGTGGACGCTCTTTTCGCCAGATCCTTCTCTGCCAGAGGGTTGGTACTCGGTGAGATGGACTGGAAAGCTCAAGGCCCCGACAACCGGCGTCTGTCGGCTGGGCCTCGAGGGCGATGACGGATATCGTCTCTTCATCAACGGGAAACTTCTGATCGATCGCTGGGAGAAGCAGACTTTTCGCCTGTCGATGGTTCCGTTTCGTTTTGAAAAGAACCGGGAGTACGATCTCCGTCTCGAGTTCCATGAAGGTGCCGGGAGTGCAAGACTCCGCCTCGTTTGGGACGTTGGTGTTCCCGATCGGTTGAAACGGATGGATGAGGCGGTTCAACTGGCACAGAAGAGCGACGCGGCTATTATCGTAGCAGGGATTGAAGAGGGCGAATTCAGGGACCGGGCAGACCTTTCTCTCCCCGGGCATCAAGAGGAACTGATTCGGAGGATTGCCAGAATCGGGAAGCCTGTCGTTCTGGTTCTTGTGGGCGGGAGCGCGATCACAATGTCTCACTGGATCGATGACGTGCCGGCGGTCCTGGACGCCTGGTACCCCGGGGAGGCTGGTGGCAATGCCGTTGCGGAGGTATTGTTCGGAGAGTACAATCCAGGAGGCAAACTCCCCATCACGTTCCCGCTGTCAGTCGGACAGCTCCCTCTCTACTACAACCACAAACCGACGGGAAGAGGCGACGACTATGCCGATCTCAGCGGCAAACCTCTTTTCGCTTTCGGCCACGGATTGAGTTATACCTCCTTTGAGTACAGCGGCCTGGTTGTTTCACCCGCCGAAATTGGACCGGGCGCGACTGCCCGCGCCCGCTTCACTGTGCGAAATGCGGGAAAGGTCTCCGGGGATGAGGTCGTTCAGTTGTACATCCATCAACGCGTCGGGAGCAGAGCCAGACCGGTGATGGCATTGAAGGGCTTTGAGCGTGTATCGCTCATGTCGGGGGAGAGCAAGGAGATCCTGTTTGACCTGTCGCCAGAGCAGTTATCGGTTCTGGACGATAGGCTCGAACCGGTTGTGGAGCCTGGAGATTTTACGATCATGATCGGTAGCTCATCAAGAGATATCCGACTCAGGGGTGTGCTGACGGTTGTTACGGGACGAGATCAATAGGACACTGGAGAAGGGACTAGGATATGAAATCGAAGTCATTGTGGTTCTCATTGGCCGGACTGACTTTCTGTTTGTTGGTTACACCGGGAAACGCGGAAGCTTCACTTGGGGATCAGGAGACGTGGTTTTCCGGCTACGCCCGGACCATCAAAGGAGGGACGATCGAATACAAGTCCTGTCAGCCTGATGCAAATTCTGCCCTCATTGTCCGGTCCCTGGATGCAAACGAGTACATGGAATGGGAAACCGGGTCCGTTCCAACGGACTACAGGGGGAAAAGTGCGACATTTGTCTGGATCTTCGGGATGAATGCCAACCTGGAGGCCAGAAGTTTCGATCTCTCCATCAATGACGTCACGACTCTTTCCTTCAGCAGGCCGGTGAGCGGCACGGAGCAACGGTGGAGCGTACCTGGAAGTCCCGGGGTGCGGTTGGAGTTCCGAACGACGCTGGTTGACAAGAATGATGATCTCTT
>DAIUKN010000549.1:0-2484 GCA_036848195.1 Bacteroidota bacterium | reverse complement strand
TTTGATGCGCGGGTCGCGATGACGGGCCAGTTGTTGAGGATGGCGGCAGCCCGAGCCTCCTGGAGAAAGCGGGCCCGTTCAGGCTGATGTGCTTCGAGGCCGTGGGGGAGGAATTTGAGAGCGACAATACGCGTCAGGGTAAGATCCTCGGCGCTGTAGACGACACCCATGCCGCCTTCGCCGAGCTTCGCGAGAATCTTGTAGTGGGAAACGACTTTGCCGATCATGGGAAACCTACACTGGCGTGTATTGTCCCAATGGCACCGGGAACCAGCGGTCCGTGGGGAAGATAGGGAAGACTACTACGAGAGTCAAACGCGGTTGTGAACGACAAAGCCCCATCACAGAACCCTGATGATCGTCACAGCCTGCGGAGTTAGCGGGTCGTGCACCCTCGGGCACCCAAGGGCCGACTGAATACCCATTGCATCCCTTCGAGAGGGTGGAGCTGGGTCGGGATTCCCCCGTGCAATTCGTGCAAACTTTGAGTACTATGCCTTGCCTTGTCCGTTCAGAAGCGGAAATGACCAAGGACTCGTGGAATGTGTACAACATGAACCAGATCGCCATCGTGGTAGGGTTCCTCTTACTTCTTGGAGTAGGAGTCTACGCGCATTCGGTCCGCGGCCTGGAGACAGAAGATCCCGTAGGAACCGTGCGTGCGTACCTGGACACACTCGAACAAGCCGGATTCTCTGGAGCAGTCCTTGTCGAGTTCCACGGGAAGATCGTGATCTCGAAAGGATACGGTTACAGCGACATGCTGCATGGGCGGAGAAACTCCTCCCGAACGGTTTTTGATATCGGCTCGATCACGAAGCAGTTCACGGCGGCGGCCATCCTGAAGCTGGAAATGGAAGGGAGGTTGTCGACCGACGACAAGTTGTCGAGGTTCTTCAAGGGTGTTCCGGGAGACAAATCGGACATCACCATCCATCACCTTCTGAGGCACTCCTCAGGTTTCCGGAGTTCCATCGGTGGCGACTATGACAGCATCGCGGAGACGGACTTTATTGACTCCGTCATGAGAAGTCCGTTGAAGTTCGCTTGCGGTGCGGCCTTTTCCTATTCGAACATCGGGTACAGCCTACTGGCAAAAATCATTGAAAAGGTTGCGGGAGTGCCTTATGAGACATATCTGTATGAGAATCTATGGCGGCCGGCAGGGATGGAGCACACAGGATACAGACGACCAGATTTCAAAGAAGAACTGATTGCAGTTGGGTACTACAATGACGACCGGATTTGGGGGAGGCCCACCGAGAAGCCGTGGGACGCGGACGTTCCCTATTGGCACTTGAAGGGGAATGGCGGCATCCTCTCAACGGCCGAGGATCTGTTCAGGTGGAATCTGGCGCTGTCGACCGACAGAGTTCTATCGGAGGAAGCAAAAGTCAAGATGTACCACCCGAGATTGAGGGATGCGGAGGTCAGTAGTTCATACTATGCCTATGGGTGGGACGTTCACAGAACTGACAGAAACACAATACTCTTTTGGCACAATGGCGCGAACGGCATATTCTACGCTGACTTCTATCGATACGTCGATGAGAGTACAACCATCATCGTGTTGACCAACAAGTCCAACGGGTTTGAAGAAACGGGGCGTGAAATCTCTCGGGCACTCTTCGCTCCGACATACAGACCAGTGGTGCCGATCGCTGATAACGCATCCAACCGGGCCTTCACGGCTCACATCATCGCCCTCACAATAGAGCAGGGGGTCGAGGCTGGAGCCAGGGAACTTGGAGAACGCAAGCTTGGTGTGAATCTCCTGGAGGGGCGGGTGAACAGCAGGGGGTACGAACTTCTCGGGGGAGGAGGCGTGAGCCAGGCGGTCGGCCTCTTCAAATTGAATGTCCTGGCGTTCCCAGCCTCCGCGAACGCGCATGACAGTCTAGGCGAGGGTTACCTGGTGGCTGGCGATACCACGCTGGCAATCGAACACTACAGAAAGAGTCTTGCTCTTGACGCTGCGAACGCGAATGCCGAGAAGGTGCTGAAGCGCCTGGAGGCGAAATGACGATGGCTTGTCGGCGATGAAACGGTCCTCTGGTTGCTGCCTCCGACAGGGGACGGGAATCTGGCCAAGGGCACCGGTTTTCCCAACATCACAGAAGGAAAGCACAGCGTCTCGTGTGTGCTGTCCCCCCTTTGCCCCCAACCACGTTGGCCCTGCAGCACTCTCTTTGACTTTCCCAGTTTCCTCCCCTACCTTACCGCCATCAGCTCGTTGAAATGGCGACCGGAACTCCTCCAGCTGAGGTTTCAGGCGAATTCTTTTGTTATCAGACATTGGCACGTCCACCTGGGGGCAGGTCACTTTGCTGTGAGTCTCAGGCAAGCACAGGTAGAAATTCCGGAGTAAAAGCGGACAATGAACATCCTAATCTTCGGAGCTACGGGGGGAACAGGGCGAGTGCTGGTGGAGCAGGCACTCGCGGAGGGTCACATCGTGACGGCCTTCGCACGCAAGCCTGCCAA
>DAIUKN010000548.1:0-2487 GCA_036848195.1 Bacteroidota bacterium | reverse complement strand
ATCGCTGCACAAAGTTGCGGTCAACAGCCGGTTTGAAATAGAACCCGATCTCCTCAGGGAGGCAATTCGCGCGGATCGATCCAGCGGTCTTGAACCGTTCTGTGTCGTGGGCAATGCCGGCACGGTGAACACCGGGGCGACCGATGACCTGACCGCGCTTGCTGAGATTTGCCGTCAGGAAGGCCTCTGGTTCCACGTCGACGGAGCCTTCGGTGCCCTTGCAGCTCTTTCACCGGAGTTGCGACAGGTCGTCAGCGGTATCGAACGTGCTGACTCTCTGGCGTTCGATTTGCACAAGTGGATGTACATGCCATACGAGGTAGGGTGCACGCTCGTAAAGGATTCAGACGCCCACCGGCGGTCGTTCTCGTTGACTCCCGACTATCTCGAGCACACAACGCGCGGCATCGCCGGCAGCGACGTCTGGCTCAGCGACTACGGGGTGCAGCTCTCCCGCGGGTTCAGGGCGCTCAAAGTCTGGATGTCGATCAAGGAGCATGGAATTGAGAAGTTCGGCAGGATCATCAAGCAGAATGTGGATCAGGCCCGCTACCTTGCCGACCGGATCTCCCGTGAGCCCGAACTGGAACTCCTTGCGCCGGTCCCCATGAATATTGTCTGCTTTCGGTATTGCGGCACCGGTAACCAGCGTGCGATGCTCGACGATCTGAACAGAGAACTCCTGTTTGAGCTCCATGAGAAAGGAATCGCCGCGCCCTCATATACCATGCTCGACGGGAAGTATGCACTCCGGGTCTGCATCACGAATCACCGCAGCATCCGGAAGGACTACGATCTTCTGGTCGATGAAGTGATAAGAATCGGGAGAGAATTACAGCAACGCGGGGGCCCGGCATTATGAAATTCGGTGGCCGGAGGCAGGAGTCACACCATCGATATGGGCCTGCACGACGAGCCGCACTAGTTGCTGAAACGGGAAGTGAGAGTCTCGAGGTAGCGCGATTTCATCTGCTGTGAGGCCAATGCCTGCTTGAACGGCGGCAGCTTCAAAATCGCGCCGAGGATTGCAGCCATTGCCCGATGGCTTGCCAGGGCCTGGTTGTCGAAGATCAGATTCTGAAGCATTCCCCGTTCGATAGCCATCAGGACGGCTTTGTGCGCACCGTTCACCGGGGTGATGACACGCGAAGGACGCGGACGGAGACTGATGCTTCCCTGGCGAGTGCAGCTCCGGACGCAGACAGCGCACCCAAGGCAGCGATCGAGGTCCACCTTGGCCTTCTTCCTGTTCGGCTTGCGCGGATCGCTTGCGCCGACGAGGGTCATTGCCTCGACCGGGCAGGCGTTGACGCACCTTCCACACCCGTTGCATGTTGCTTCGTCGATTGCAGGCAGGTAATTCGTGGTGTGCACCGGATGCAGGATCGCGAACCTTTTGGCGGCGATCATCGCTTCACAGCAGCAGCCGCAACAGTTGCAGATGAAGTTGACGTTTTCACGCACATTCTCTCCGAATTGAACCAACCCGTGCTCATAGGCTTGTTGCAGCAGGTCCAGCCCCTCCTGTGTTTCCACTCGCCGTGCGTGACCATGTTTCGTCAATGAGGCGGCGGTACTGTTGAACGTCATACAAATATTCATCGGGGCGTTACACGCGCGACCCAGATGCTCCATTTTGTGGCGGCAGTAACACATCCCGACGCCGATATGGGTTGCGGTCTCGATGATCGAGCTTGCCCTTTCGTACTCCAGCACCCGGAGGATACCGCTGGCTTCCAGAGCCGGTTCGTGAACGAACACCCTGCCCAGCCGGGTCTCTCCTTCGGTGAAGAGAGCCTTGACGAAATCTTCTTCGACGGTGATGTACTGGTAGAAGAGCTCGCTCAGGACCTTCTGATCGACATCATCCCGCACGCGCATGAGCGAAAACTCAAAGAATCCCGCCATCGGAGGAGGGAGTGTATAGAATTGCTCCCCGTTATGGCCAATGTCCAGAAGGATGGCCCTGCCGGCGAGTTCGTCGAGGATCCCCCGCGTTTCCAGAATATCCAGGTTCCAGGCCTTGCTGGCACGGCTGGCGGTGAAAGGTCGAATGGGGAGGAGTGCAACGAGGGCGGCCTCTTTCTCGCTGAAAAGCATGGCGAGAATCTTGTGAAGGAGTTCAGAAGGCGGTGCTCCCTGGGGAAAACGATTCAGTCGCTCGGTGAGCTGCCGGTATCCCTCTCTGACTGTGTGATGGGCCATCGCTCGCAGGGAGTCAGGTAGTGTGATTTGAGCCGATCTCTTGGATCTATGGACCTCTTTTTGCCGAAAGCCCCTCTCGAAGTTCGGCAAGGGCCTTATCCCGGGCTTTCGAGTCGCTGCAATTGTACGCTCCGCAGAGGTACCGGTCCTTGAGCAGGACTGTCACCGGACCGTTGTTTGTATCGTTGACAAGGGTAACTTCTCCGGACGGGGGTGCGGCTTTTCGGTGCATTGCTTCCAGATACTTTTTGAGCATTTGTTCAGCCTGCTGTTGCGTATCCA
>DAIUKN010000547.1:0-2494 GCA_036848195.1 Bacteroidota bacterium | reverse complement strand
CCGGGCTTCCGCAGACGTTTCATCTGATTTTCTCCGGAGCGTTCTCGGGACAGGCGGTCATCGGCGGTTTCATGGGGGCAGGCATCAAGGAAGCGATGCGCTATGGAATCGCCCGGGGCCTGTTTTCGAACGAATCCGGGCTTGGGAGCGCGCCGATTGTTGCGGCGGCCGCCCAGACGAAGAACCCGGTGCGCCAGGCACTGGTCTCGTCCACCGGAACGTTCTGGGACACCGTTGTGGTCTGCGCGATGACGGGACTCGTTGTTGTCAACTCGACGGAATGGACTCATGGCCTCTCGGGGGCATCACTCACGAAAGCTGCTTTCTCCGACCTGCCGATTGTCGGACCTCTCGTGCTTGCCGTTGGTCTCCTGACATTTGTGTTTTCGACAATCCTGGGGTGGGCATATTACGGAGAAAAAGCCGCGGAATATCTTTTTGGGACCGGCATCATTAAGCCGTACCGATGGCTATGGGTGGTTTTCGTCATGGTCGGGTCAACCCTTTCGCTTCCCATAGTCTGGACCTTTGCAGACATCGCGAACGCGATGATGGCAATCCCGAATCTCATTTCGCTGATCGCCCTTGTCCCGGTTCTGACCGCGATGACCAAGGAGTATCTGTGGGACGGCGGTCTGGACAAAGAAGGGAATTGACTGGACGCCATTCACAATCGTACAACACCGCCCGGACATTTCGCCCGGTCGTCTCTCGAAGGAGCAACAAACGGAATGATAACAGCAGAGCCGGTCATCAACGTCGGAGTGGTTGAAGGGTACACCGAGATTCACGGGATATTCAACGGGAAGTTCTCTCTTTCGGGGAGCGGCCCCATCGCGGGTCTGTTCTCTGTCCGCCCGAAGGGCGAGCTTCTTGTCCTGGAAGACAGGGCCGGGGATGAGGTCGCGCGCGGTCCGGAGATCCGCTGCATCGGCGAGAAGGGGTCCACATTTGTCCTCCGGGACGTCACCATCGGAGTGAAGTTTCACTGGGAGAGAAGGGAGGATCAGACCTTTGAAGGGGATGTCAGGTTCGTCCGCCGCAAGGACGGAACCCTGACCGCAATCAATGTGGTACCGCTGGAGGCCTACCTCCGGAGCGTGATCTCGTCGGAGATGAGCGCTGAAGCTCCTCTCGAGTTTCTCAGGGCACATGCCATCACCTCGCGCAGCTGGCTTGTCGCCATGCTCGACCGCGCCGCACTGCGACTGGAGCCGCCGAAACCGCCGGGCGGCCCTGATGCCGCGGGCGAGATCGTCCGCTGGTACACGCGCGAGGATCATGACCTGTACGATGTCTGCGCCGATGATCACTGCCAGCGCTACCAGGGAATAACGAAAATACTTTCGGCTGTCGCTCTTGAGGCGGTGGCATCCACCCACGGCTCTTTCCTTGTGCACGACGGAGCTATCTGCGATGCCCGCTTTTACAAAGCATGCGGGGGTCTGACGGAGGAGTTTCAAAACGCATGGGAAGACGTGAAGGTGCCGTACCTGACGTCTCTCGCCGATGCTCCGGTCAGCCACCCTCCCATTCAGAACGAGCGCGGTGCGGAGCATTGGATTCGCTCCAATCCCGAAGCGTACTGCAATACCACCGACCCGAAGATCCTCCGTCAGATCTTGCCGTCGTTCGACTTGGAGACAACGGATTTCTTCCGCTGGAAGGTTGAATACAGCCGGGAAGAACTCGAGAAGATCATCCGCGAGAAATCGGGATTTGACTTCGGAACGCTCATGGATCTTGTGCCCCTTGTCCGCGGCCCATCGGGAAGGATGGTAAAGTTGAAAGTAGTCGGGTCCAAGAGAACAATCGTGGTGGGAAAGGACCTGGAGATACGCCGCTGGCTTTCGCCCAGTCACCTCTACAGTTCAGCCTTCGTCGTCGACACTCAACGAGACAACGGGGGAACACCGCTCCGATTCCTCTTGAGCGGAGCCGGCTGGGGGCACGGCGTCGGTCTCTGCCAGATCGGGGCGGCGGTCATGGCCATCAGAGGATTCGGGGCGGACCAGATTGTCAGACACTACTTCCGGGGAGCTGAGGTCCAGAAGCTCTACTAGCGTCGGTCTTCCGAAATGCCCTCCCATGTGCCACTCTGCCAGGGGAGGAATCATGGTCAGGGATTTTCGTTCTGCAACACTCAGCGATGTAGTCCGCCGTACCAAGAAATGGTTCATATAGGTTTCATACACCGTGTCGTACTCGCTTTCTCGTCTCTCGCCGCCATCGGCGTGGGGCAGACTCCGGAGGTCCGGTTCGCCTGGCTCAGCGACACCCACATCGGCAGCCCGACGGGAGCAGCCGATCTGGCTGCGGCCGTGGGGGAGATCAACGCGGAACGGGAAATCCAGTTCGTCCTGTTGTCCGGAGACATCACGGAATTCGGGTCGAATCGACAGCTGCAGCTTGCGAAATCCATTCTGGACTCCCTCCGCAAGCCATACCACATCATCCCGGGGAACCACGACACAAAATGGTCCGAATCGGGGGG
>DAIUKN010000546.1:0-2516 GCA_036848195.1 Bacteroidota bacterium | reverse complement strand
CTTCTTCGTCTTCCCCGTTCGCCTGACCGTCGCCGCCGGGGCGCGCTCAATGCCCCCCTCCCCCCTCTGTCCGCCGTCTCCCCCGGGAATCTCGAAAAAGGTCTTCTCGCGCTCGTTCAACATCACGACTCTTCCCACGTCGCGACGATAAAGAATTGTGGATGCGGGCGTGCTCCCAATTGCCGACATCTCAATCTTTACCATCTCCTTCTTGACCCAGAGCCTCATCGTGAAGCGCTGAGCGGCTCCGGACATATCGCTCGTCAGGTTCTTACTCTCCACCACTCCTTCGAATTGTGCCTGACCCGGCGATGCGAAGAGGAGGCCGGCGAGAAGCATAGACAGACGATTCATTTCATCAGGACCATTTTTTTCACGTCGCGATACAAGTTCCCCCCGCGTAACTCTTCGGCCTCCAGTCGATAAAAATAGACGCCGCTTGCCAGAGTCCCGGCGTCAAGACGGGCTTCGTGAACTCCTGCAGGATATGTGCCGGAGGCAATCGTTGCGAGCTGCCGGCCGAGAATGTCAAACAGAAGAATCGTCACACGGCTGCTCACAGGCAAATGGAAACGGATGACGGTGGAGGGATTGAACGGGTTGGGGTAGTTCTGTTCAAGCGCGTAGCTCCCCGGAACGCCTGTTTCCGGAGGATCCCCGGCTCCCGTCAGAAGAGCCGGAGCGTATTTCAGCACTTCACCATTTGATGTAACCGCCCAACCGGACGTCGTGTCCGGGAATGAGAGATGACTGATTGCGCCGGTGAATGGAAAGAGCGTTTGGGTGGACCAGCTCTGCCCCTGATCTGCCGTCCGGTACACCGCCCCACCGTCGGATGTCCATGCAGAGCCAATCCCAGGTGGGTAGGCCACCGGAACGAGGCCGAGGTTTGAAGGGGACGTCGCTCCAGACCAGGTCGCCCCGCCATCGACTGTCCGTGCTACATATCCACTGCTGTGCACCGCCAGCCCGTTGTTGGGATCACGGAACGCGACACCGTAGGTGTTCGGGGCACCGGTCGGAGAAGAGGACCATGAGACCCCGCCGTCGGTCGTTCGCCAGACTTTGTCCTGGTTGGTTCCGAACCATCCATGAAGCGGGTCTGTCCAACTGAAGGAATTGTTCCATCCCGCCTCTCCAGAGACTCCCACGGGCTCCGCGGAGAGATGAGCCCAGCTGTTCCCGCCGTCAGTCGTCTTGAGGAGGATGAACCGGCTTTGCCCCGTAGCCGGATCTCCCAGTGCGAAACCGTTCTTCCCGTCGAAGAAGCGGATCCCATCAATAAACGGGCTTTGCGTGCCGGGATAGGTCTGTGCAACCCAGCTACTCCCGCCATCGGTTGTCGCGTAGATCTCGCCCGTTGCCGTGCCGACCCATGCCGACGTGGCACTGACGGCCTCGACACAGTAGAGGTCCCCGCTCTGCAGGTTCCCTGTCGCATCGGTCCAGGTTGTACCGCCGTTTGTTGTCCGGATGACCACGGGTGCTGTCCCCGCCCCGTTCCCCCCGGAGGCCCAGACCGCGTTCCCGTCCAGAGCTTTCACGCTGAAGAGCTCGGCCGACGCCGGATTGTCTTGCAGAACCCACTGGGGGGCCTGCGGGAAAGCGAAGAACCGGAAGGCATAGGCATCGCGATCATTGCCATTGGACACCCAGTCAAGCCGGATCACTACGGCCCGGGAGGAGGAAAGCGAACCGACCCTGAATGTGAAATCGGGCAATCGAGTCTCATCTCCTGGATTCAGGGCCGGAAGCGAGACCGCGCCCTGTATCGTCTCGACTGCGGGGTCGAGGCTCGCAGCCGCGAAGGAAAGATTCTTCGCAGAGGTGAGAAGAATGTTTTTGACGGTGACGGACAAGACGACGGTATCACCCGTAAGGATCAGCGGCTTCGCGGTCGTCGTAAGCAGCCGGGATGACACGATCTCGATCCCGGGATGCGATTCGGTCAGCGCGCGACCGAAGTTCACGCGCCCACGACCAAGTCTCCCTATGTAACTATAGTTGCTGCTGACACCGTCGATGGAGTCGGCGGTTACGCGGATCTGTGTCGCGATCTGCCGTGGCGTCCATGACGGGTGCGCCGACTTCAGGAGACCGGCCAGCCCCGCGGTTAGGGGACTCGAATACGACGTGCCGCTCCCGCCATCGCCATATGACCCGTTGGTCAATGCGCTCCAGATCCCCACGCCCGGTGCAAACACCGGTACGGTAACGCCGTAGTTGGAGAACCAGGCTTTTCCGTCATCGCCGGAATTGGTTGCACCGACAGCGAGAACGTTCTTGTAGTTGGCCGGATAAAACGGCGTGTAGTCACTGTTGCCCTGGTTATTGCCGGCGGCGGCAACGACGAGCGCTCCGGCATCAGCGGCGGCATTGATCACGTCCTGCTCGAAGTTTGAATAGCCTCCTGCACCGCCCCAGCTGCAGTTGATAACCTTCGCCCCGTTCCGGAATGCGTATTCGATTCCTTCAAATCCATACCCGATTCCGTCGTCGCCGGTGCGAGTGTAGAT
>DAIUKN010000545.1:0-2518 GCA_036848195.1 Bacteroidota bacterium | reverse complement strand
TTTGCCAGATACTGGCAGGCCCGGCGCGCAGAACGGAAGCAGATGTTCAGGCGGAGCAAGGTGGACAAGATCCCGATTCTCATTGACCGGCCGTATATCAAGCCGATTGTAGACTTTTTCAAGATGAGGGAGAGCCGCTGGTGATGAGACGCACCATTCGCCTCCTCTGTTCGGCAATTGCCGCCGTCAGCATCGTGCTCTTCCCGGCGAAGGCCCAGGAGGTGACGGCCCGTGCCCGCATTGACTCGACAGAGTACCTGGTCGGCGATGCGATTACCGTGCATGTCACCCTCTCCCATCCACCGGGGGTGACGTTCCAGCCCTCGGTTCGCGATTCGCTCGGCGCGTTCACCGTGATCGGTCATGCGCCGTTCCGCCAACAGGGCGAGACGGAAACCGCAACGGAATTTGTGGTGGCGAAGTACGACTCGGGCGCTGCTGTTATCCCTGCAATCTCATTTCTCTATTCTCTGCCGGGCGATACGGGATCGAGAACGGTCAGCACGAACGGGCTGTTTGCTTCAGTCCGTACGGTGCCGGTGGATACTGCTTCTGAGATCAAGGATCTCAAGCCCCCCTTGTCCATCCCGGTACCGCTCTGGGAGATTGCCCTGTATGCAGGTGCGATTCTGCTTGCCGGCGCTCTCGGATATTTCGTCTATCGCTTCTGGAAAGAGAGGCGGGAGTCGCGCGGCGGGGAATCATTCCTTCTCCCTTCGCGTCCCGCGCACGTGATCGCCCTCGAAGAGCTTGGAAAGCTGAAGGACAGGCATCTGTGGCAGCAGGGCCTGATCAAACAATACTATAGCGAAGTGACTGAAATCTTCCGGCGGTATATCGAGAACCGGTACCGGCTCATGGCGCTGGAGGAAACCACCGATGAGATCCTCGACGAACTGCGCAAACTCCGGATGTCGGACGACCTTCTCGGGAGGGGAAGTGAGATCCTGAGACGGGCGGACCTGGTAAAGTTCGCCAAGCACCAGCCGGGGGTGACGGAGCATGAGGAGACCATGAAGTTTGTCTATGATTTTGTTGACCGGACAAAGATCACCGAAATGACGCCCGTGTCGGCCGTCGAGGCGGAGGGGAAACCTCATGTGGCGGCCTGATCTCACGTTTGCCAATCCGGGCTTTCTCTATCTGCTCCTCCTCATTCCCATTCTCGTGTTCTGGTATGCCCGGCGGCACAGGCGGGCGACGACCGACATTCAATACTCGACGCTTCTCCCGTTCGCTGCCGTGAAGCCGACCCTGAAGGAGCGGACGCGGCATGTACCGTTCATCCTTCGGATCGCCGCCATAGCCCTTCTGATCGTCGGCCTCGCACGCCCGCAGAGCGCTTCGGAGGGTGAGAATATCTACACCGAAGGGATCGACATTGCGCTCCTGCTCGATATCTCCGGCAGCATGCTTGCCGAAGATTTCCAACCGAATCGGATCCAGGCCGCAAAGGAAGTGGCGCAAAGTTTCATCGATGGCCGGAAGAACGACAGGATCGGTCTCGTCATCTTCTCCGGACAGAGTTTCACCCAGTGTCCCATGACGCTGGATTATCGTGTGCTGAAGAATCTCCTCCGACAGGTGAAACCGGGCATGGTTGAGGACGGAACTGCCATCGGGATGGCGATTGCCCAGGGGGTCAACCGGTTGAAGGAGAGCAAGGCAAAAAGCAAAGTGATGATTCTGCTGACGGACGGCGTGAACAACCGGGGGGAGATTGACCCTCTCACTGCTGCGCAGATCGCCCAGACTTTCGGGATCCGGATCTACACCGTCGGCGTTGGGACCGTGGGCGAGGCTCCCTACCCGGTGCAGACACCGTTCGGCGTCCGCTACCAGAATATGCCCGTTGATGTCGACGAAAAGACACTCCAGAAGATTGCGGAGATGACCAATGCGCAGTTTTTCCGCGCAACGAACAACAGAACGTTGAAACAGATCTACGCCGAGATCGACCAGCTCGAGAAAACAAGGATCGAAGTGAAGTCCTATCGATCGTACACCCAGCTTTTCTATCCGTGGGCAGGCCTCGGACTCCTGCTCCTGGTCATGGAGATCGGGCTTGCGGGGACTGTCTGGAGGAAGATTCCGTAATGATCCGCTTCGTCCATCCAGAGTACCTGTACGTGCTGGCCTTGCTGCCAATCCTCGTCTTGTTTTTCCTCTTCGTCGGCCGGATGCGGAAGAACGCGAGCGGACGCTTTGGGAACCCCGCCATTCTGGAAAAACTGGCGGAATCCGCAAGCCGCCGGAAGAGGCTCTGGCGGTCAGTTCTCTTCCTCCTGGCATTCGCAACCCTGGTGGTCGGTCTCGCCAATCCACAGATTGGAACGCGTCTCGAGGAGGTCAAACAGGAAGGTGTGGATCTGTTCCTGGCGCTGGACGTCTCCCTGAGCATGAAGGCGGAAGACATCAAGCCGAGCCGCCTCGAAAAGGCGAAGTTCGAAATCCGTAACCTGATTGCGAAACTGGGCGGAGACCGAGTCGGTCTGATCGTGTTTGACGGAGACGCGTA
>DAIUKN010000544.1:0-2518 GCA_036848195.1 Bacteroidota bacterium | reverse complement strand
CCCTGATGCAACACGATTCCGCCGATCAGCTGAACATCAAACGGGACCATGTCCCACAAAGTCCGGTTCCCGAGAATGTCGAACGACGTCCCGACAAGCCGGCGGCAAGCGTCCTTGACGACTGCGAAGGCTTGGGGGAGCAGTTCTTCGAGCGTATCGTCGGTAATCTCGTCGCGCTCCGCCTCAAGTGCGTTGATCTGCTCAAGAATACGTTCGCGCAGCGGCCCTTCCATGTCCGGGAGGAGTTGCGCGTGAAGCGCGGTCAACTGTTCTTCCGTCTCTTTTAGCCCTTCCTGGATCTTTGCACGGAACTCCCCCGTTTTCGCTTTCAGTTCGTCATCCGAAAGCTTCTGGAATTCCTCATAGAACCGGTTCATCTCTGCCACAACCGGCCGGAGAGCTTTCACGTCTTTCTCGTGCTTCCCCGGGAAAAGCTTTTTCAGTGCCTTAAGCATTCTGCTCCACGAGCTGGTGAGCCAAACTGGCGGCGAATTGGTCCGCGATTCAATTTATCAATATAAAGAGAATCCCTCTTTCAATCAAATGCTTGCATTTCCGGCGGTTTTGTCTATTTTTCAATGAACAGATCCCAAGGTATCCTCCGATGAGAGTCAGCAGTATCGTCATTCTGGCTTCAATAATGCTCGCCGGCTGTGCGGCACCCACACAACTCCCGTTACGCGAGCTCCACAAGTCGCCGCTGGCAACGCTCAGCAGGTCTCCCTATCCGAACCTGAAACTCGGACTCGACACACTCCTGGCCGACACGCTATTTCCGCCTTCCAATGCCGGCATCAAGATCGTCTCCCTGACGAGACATGAGACGCTCTACGAGTTGAACCCGGATATGCTGTTCAATCCCGCATCGAACAACAAACTCTTCACTGCATCCGCAGCTCTGAACTCCCTGGGAGAATCTTTTCCCTTGAAGACTCTTGTTCAGGCCGACACGTCGGGACACCTCCTCATGGTCAGGGGCTGCGGCGACCCGCTGCTGACAACAGCTGACCTCGACTCGCTTGCCGGGCTCATCAGACAGAAAATCCGGCCAGACAAGACCTGGCGCCTGAGAGGAGACATTTCCTACTTTGACGACGTTTACTGGGGCGCGGGCTGGACATGGGACGAGGAACCATCTTCCTACGGCATGTTCGTCTCCCCCATCATTCTGAACAACAATACTATCGACGTCCGGGTTCTCCCCGGGTTGAATCCGGGAGATCGGCCCCTTGTGTCCCTCAATCCCCCCACCGATTATCTCTCCATAGAAAACGGGGCTGTTACCGTTGCCGACACGGTCCGGAAGCCATTGGATATCTCGCGGAAGTGGAGAGAGAGGTCTAATGTCATCACGGTACAGGGAGAAGTACTCCTTACGAACCACGGCTCACGTACCTCTCTCAGCGTCTGGAAACCTGAGCTCTATGCTATGACGGTCCTCGCAGAGAAGCTGAGGGAAAAAGGGATCCGGATCAGTAGCGTCGAAACAGACACGATCCGAGCCGGAGGGATGGAGATCGCCTCATACAGCCATCGCCTCGATTCCGCCGTGACGTTCATGAATAAGGTCAGCGACAATCTGACCGCGGAAGTTCTCCTCAAAACGTTAGCGGCGGAGAAATTCGGAACTCCCGGAAGCGCGGCCGCCGGCACTTCGGCCGTTTCCGCTTTCCTGAACGGTATCGGTATCGATACAACAAGGATTGCCCAGGCCGACGGATCAGGACTTTCACGCTACAATCTCACCTCCCCCTCGGTGATCATCCGCCTTTTGCAGGCCATGGAACGCGATTCGCTACATTTTCCTCCGTTCTACTATTCCCTCCCGATCGCCGGCGTCGACGGCACTATCGCGAAGCGGATGCGGGGGACCCGCGCAGAGGGGAATCTTCGCGCCAAAACGGGCTCCCTGAGTGCCGTGTCGGCTCTCTCCGGATACGTCCGTAGTGCAGATGGCGAGCTGCTGGCGTTTTCCGTTCTTATGCAGAATTTTCCGGGGAGCGTACGAGGGTACAGGGCCACGCAGGATAGGATCGGAATTCTTCTGAGCGAGATCAGGAGAAGAGACTTCTAGTCAGTGCGGGTGCCGGTGCTGCAGAATGTGCGGCTTCTCGAGACCGTGCTTCACCATAAGGCTCTCGTCCGAGAGAAGTTCCAGCGTCGGCCCATCCGCGACAATCTCCCCGCCGTCCAAAACGAGAGTCCTCCCGCAAAGCTTCACCACCAGTTCCAGGTCATGTGTGGCAATGATCTTCGTGGCCTTCAGAGATTGCAGCAGCACGGCAAGCTCCCGTTTGCCCCGGGGGTCAAGGTCGCTGGTCGGCTCGTCCAGCGCAAGCACGTCGGGCCGGCAGGCAAGCACTCCCGCCAGGCAAACCCGCTGCTTTTCGCCGCCACTCAAGTGATGCGGTGACCGGCGACCGAAGCCTTCAAGGCCCACTTTTGCCAGGGCTTCCTGCACGGCAGCCCGGACTTCCGCATCTCTCATGCCGAATTGCTGCGGGCCGAACGCCACATC